>NZ_JAMXSK010000028.1:0-47329 GCF_024124645.1 Pseudoalteromonas sp. Ps84H-4
CGGTGACTGGGAAGCTGATACCGTACTGGGTAAGCATGGAACGGGTGCCATAGTCAGCCTAGTTGAACGCCAAAGCAAGCTTTATTTAATACGTAAAGTGCCAGCAAAGAGCGCGGCAGACGTAAGCCGAGCTATGATAGGCATGTTGTGGCGATATCGCCGCCATGTGCATACGATAACCGCTGATAATGGCAGCGAATTCTGTAACCACGAGTTAGTTGCAGATAAGCTCAATACGGATATCTATTTCGCTAATCCGTATTCCTCATGGGAGCGCGGGTTGAATGAAAACTTCAACGGTTTACTGCGCCAGTACATACGCAAAGGCACGGATTTAAGAACGGTCACGGATAAGCAGGAGGCCGATGTAGAACGTGCGCTAAACGCCAGACCTAGAAAGTGCCTAGGTTACAAACAGCCTGTCGTTGTGTTTAACGAATTACGCAATGCGGCCTAATTTAGCGAGTGGTGCACTTCGGGGTTGAATTCGCGATTAGTGAATCATAATTATTTTTAGAATTAATATTATATATCAGTAGAGAAAGCTATCGCGTTGTTTTTTAAATTGCTCTCGTGGTTAATTAACACCTGATGTAAATCCAATGAATTTGATATTAAGAATAGGACATAGATCAAAAAAAACCGCCTACAAAATGATGAGGCGGTTTTTAGTTGGGATCTAATTTGTGTAATTCTTGGCGCTTTTAATTGTTTTATTGAATTCACTAAGGAGTGAGTCATAATCTATTTCAGTTTTAATATTGTACTTTTCACTAAGGTTATTTAGCTCGCTCATAGTAAGCGTAGCAGATGATGAGAAATTAGGCTTTGCAACTACATAACTTTCATCAATAAGCATTACCCCTTTGAGCTGATGGAGCTTAATATAACGCTCGATATAAGATGCCAGCTCTGCAGGTGTAGCCCCCTCTGATGTAATGCGCTTTGAAATTTCTTCTGGATTAAACGTTTGAACTTTCGCATAACCTGCAATTAAATCAGTTACTTCAATCATCGATTTTTCGCTTACTGCTTTTGTGTAAGATACACCAGCAAAAAATGCTAAGGCTGACATTACTAGGCTGATAAGAATCATTTTTATATAGTCATTCATTGTTTAATCACCTAATTTTAGTTTAGTGCCAGATAGCACAGCGAATGTAATTGAACGTCCCGGTGATATCTCAATTACTGGGTGAATCTGTTCTGCTAAAGCGATGTAGTATTCAGCTAGTCTATCCATAGCATCAGCTGAGCCTTGGAACACACCAGCGGAAGCAACGGAGCCTAAGTCTACTGATTCCCATACCGCTCTATCACCACCAGACGTATTGATTGATGTAGTTCGTTGAGGTGCAACAGCTTCAGAAATGCCACTCATAAATCCAGCTGCCATAGAGCCTGCTAAGAGGTTACCATTTTTGCTTACAAGTCTGCCGGCTATACCAAGTTTGCCATCAAAGTCAGAAACTGCATTCGCTTGAATCGCGCTTTCAACACTCTTACCGTCATTACGTACACATGTAATTGATTGTGCGCGTATATGCGCTCTTTCGCTTGATAAATCCCCGATTGCTTGGCCAATAACGTGACACTCGCGAATATCTAAAGTGAAATGGTTAGGCAAGATAGCTTCTTTTTTAACTCGGATAACAACCGGCATAGGAGAAGACTTGGCTGCAAGCTGTGTTGGAGCATCCAAACCAGTAAGTAAAACACCAGAGAAAAATGAGCCTGCAGGCAAGTAAACAACACCCTCGTCAGAATCAATTAGTCCACCTTCATTTGGATCGCTTTTCTTTTGGACCTCTTTTTCAGGTTTTAGACTTTGTTGTGTGATCAATAAATCTTTTTGCTGTTTTTCTTCAACAACACCGAACTCTTAATACTTCGAACGCTGCGTTGGGTGATAGTTCTAATAACACGGCCTTCGATTTGTGGTTTTGCAGTAACAAGCTGAGTAGGGGTTCTGTCAAAGACCCTCTCATCGTACTGTTGTGGTGCATCAGCTATAGCTTGTTGCCCTTGCTCTGCACCAGAGTATGAAGTGTTGTAATTTGAGCGTGAGCCACCATTTGATTGTCTATTATGTTGGGTATTTGCATATGCTCTATCGCGAACTTCCAGTTGGCGCTCGTAATCTTTCAATTTTAGCGTCAGGTCATCGATGCTTTGCTGCTGTTGCTGAACCATCTCAAGTACACGCTCTTTTTCTGTATATACCTCACGCTCTTTTCTGCGAATTGAGTCTACAGACTTGTCATAGATTTCGTCGAATTCGTTTTTATCGATGTTAGCAATGCTTTCAGAATCAAATAGCCCGCGTACTTTACCCTTTCCATCAAGGCGGTCTTCAGCTTGTCTTGCTGCAATTCTGTCCTGCAGACTGGTTTTATTATCACTCGAAGACATCGACTTATAACCAAAGAACGCAATAGGAATAATCACCAGTATTGCTGCAAACTTTCTAACTTTGGGATTTTCCCATTGTTTTTTAATGCTCATTTCCACCAGCCTTAGTTGATTACACGAGGACGTTTAGAGTTAGTGTTAACAATGCTTTGGCGCAATTTGTGTCGCAGGATATAAACTTCTGTTGCTTCGCCAGGTTGAAGTAGTGATTTGTTGTAAATGGCAACGGCCATAACATCACGTGACTCGCACATTTGTTCACGAATTGTATAGGGGCGAGTAGTTGTATTTTGGACTCTGACTACATCAACAACTTCTCTTGGACCGACAATTCGCTGTAGTACTTGCTGACTAATGGTTAAGCCGCAAGGTTGGTGCATCGCTTTTGATACATCATGAGAAAGTGAGAAACCTTGTGGTATTTCACCTTTACCAACAGGTTTTAGAATTTGCTTAATACGCGCCACTCGATCTGTTTCAACATTTGCGACGTGGCCTTCAGTTAAAGACGCTTCAGTTAACGCTTCTTGCTCTTTTATTTCCGCTCTGTGATTTGCGCCTTTGTATTGCATCGTTTTTGAAAGATTCACATCGATATTTACAACAACGGGCATCGCTTCCATTGGTACCAATGTAAGATTAATCATTGACTCTGGCACACCTTCTTCAAACAACATTAAAGCAACAGGCTTAAGTGAGTTTAAAGTGATGTATAAACGGCCATCTTCTAATTCAATGACTGATTCTTCGTCGTGGGTTCTAGCGGCAACCATCTTAAAGTTAGTTATGATTGGGTTCGTCAAGCCGACGGCTACAGGTATAGCGATATTAGCACCCGGTTCAAGGTTGCTAAGGTTTTGGGTTGGCTTGTATTTTGATTTAACGATATCTAGGAATGAGTACCCATTTCCTGAGCGAATTGACTGTGCAGTTTGTGGCTGCTGGTATTGGTTAAAGTCAGCTTCATTCATCATTCCGTTTGGTTTTACGTTATCGGCAATTTGATTGATTTCATCTTGAGGTGAGACTGTTTTCATTGCAGGCTCACTTCGACTATCTAATTTAATGCCGCTTTTAGTCGCTTCAAATATGGCTTGTTTTGTAACCGGAATAGGTTGTTCATTTACTACTTCTGTTGGTAGCTTGAATGTATTGCTTGGATTTTCAGTTGCATCATTAGCGAAGATGAATGTACTAGACGCACAACCAATGGCTAAAAGTATTGATTTCATTTTCATCTAGTTGCTCTCCTGTTGTTCTTTCACTTTCAGTTCTTTTGCCGCTTCTAGTACCCCTATCTCCAGCTCACTGTCATAGTAAGGTTGCGACTCTAAAGTTCCCGGTTCAGCATCGCCACGCGCTTCCATCGCTTGTTTTCGCTTTCTTGGGGTGCCCGGATATTGATCTAAGTGGGTGATTTTAGGTCTTCCATTTCTTGCGGTGATCTTAAATTCGTAGCTCCACTTCGTATCTGCTTTGGGTTCTCCACCAATGAAAGTGATTTTTTGGCCCCAAATGGTGATTAAATCAGTTTCAGGTTCATGAATTAGGTCGTCGGCAATAAAAACTTGTCGTATATCACGCATTTTTATCATTTCAGCTTGTTTATCTAGCATTGGCTCGATTTCAACTTGTAGTTGTGGAGATAACATTTTCATCATTATCTTTTTTACAAAATCGATGTTTTGCGAGTTAATGTTGCCTATTAGAGTAGAAACGCTGTAGGCCCATGCTTGTTGGTAATTCTGGTTAGCTTTATCGCCTTGAATTGTAAGCTCACCAAAGTAATTCTGTTCTGGGATAACAACGACTTCACTGTCTTTGAAAAACAGTGTTAAAGCGCTTAGAGCAACTGTAATGGATAAAAATAGGTTAGCTACTCGGCTTATGTTGTTAGATGCAACCATCGATTTGAAGCTTCGAACTGAAGCGGATTTATCATCAAGCATTTTCTTGCCTTAGCGGTGGTATGTACGTTTAACTGGATCTGCAATTGATTTGCTTTGATTGGTTAAGATGAACCCATAAGACCAAAGCTTGTGTTTAACATAGGCTTTAGGGAATCGGCCTTTAACCTTTTGAGAGATATAAATGTATGCCATGGCTAGGCATACAAGGATAAAGGTCTGTTTGGTCACCATGCCAATCGCTACTGCGGCCATCAACGGTATTACTTGCTCTTTAGTAAATACAAACAAGATTAATAGCGGTTGGTTGATGTGGGTCTTGCAGCGGTAGCGATTGGGCGTTTCCATGGTTTAAAGCACTCCAACTGAAGCCGTTAGGAAGTACTCAACAGCATCTTGTGCATTTGCAAATAGCAGTGCTATAAGGAATGCGCCCACACAAGTAGCATAGTTCTGCTTCATAATGCCTTGGAAAGCAGCAAAGCCAAATGTGAAAATTGAAATGATGATGCCAGGTGCGCCGGTTAACCAGCCAACTACTTCATTGTAAACTCCGTATAGGAAGTCACCAGAAGTTGGGGCCGCAGCCATTACACCTTGTGAAATTAACAGAGCTAAAAAGAATACCATCAGTGCGATGGTCGCTTTTTTAGCTGTAGACATTTTTTTAGTGATTGTTGGTGCTTCAACAATGCTTGATTGGTTGGTTAGTTCCATTTTTAAACCTCTTAAGAGTTAATGTTCAACGTTAAAGTCGAATTAATCTTAAACTCTTAAAAACAGCATAAAGCCGGATTTTTATTTAAATTTGAATAAAAATAGTGGAAATTGATATTTAATTGGCGTGTTTTATTTTTACGTTAGTTGGTCTCACTTCATGAAAGAATGAGAGAAAGCTTAATTTTAAAATTAAGCTATGTGTTTAAGATTACGTGAAATTTGTAATTGTTGAAATAAATGGCTTGTTGCCTATAGTTTTTTTACTTTATGGTTGTGGATGTATTCGATTAATTCTTCCAAAGGTAAGGGCTTTGAATAAAAATATCCTTGGATCCTAATCTCTTTAAACTTTCTTAAATAACTAATCAATTCTCTACCTTCGACACCTTCCACTACGACAGCTTTATCTAAATCGATACAGGCATTGATTATTGTATCTAATAGGCGTTGCTCTTTTGAAGGTATCTCTGCGCCAAAGGTGAATTCTCGATCAATTTTAATGATGTTTGATGGCTGGTTCGCAAGAGATGATAAGCTAGAGTAACCAGTCCCAAAGTCATCAATAGCAATGTTAATTCCCTTGTTCATAGCAGCCTGAAGAGTTTGACTTACAAGTGATTTATCCTGAAGAGATGATTCAGTGACCTCTACTGTAAAGTTATTAAATTGAGCAGCGCTATTTGCTATTTGATCAATTAAGTTGTTTAGAAAATCAGGCTTAATAATTTGTTTAGCTGAAAAGTTTACAGCAACTTTGATTCTTTGAAGTGCAGGTGAGCGATTAATATCACTAATTACACGCTGTAAAACTAAATCTCCTATCTGGACTATTTGCTCGGTTGTTTCTGCGATAGGTATGAATTTTGCGGGTGAAATCCATTTATCATTGTGCTCCCAGCGAATTAAGGCTTCAACACCAACAACGCTTTCGTCCTCAAGCTTGTGGATTGGTTGATAAAAAACAGAGAACTGATTGTCTTTAATAGCCCCAAACAAAGCATTCCTTATGTCAACAGCCTCCTTGTATTCATCCTCCATTGCTGCTTGGAATAAAACGGGTTGATTTCCACCCCTTTGAATAGCTTGAGCCAAAGCTATATTAGCTTGATGGAGGTTATGTTTTATGTCTATATCAGCTGGAGTGGTATAACTAACGCAGCCTGCACTAGCTGTAAGATTAATTTTTAAATTATTGACTTCATATGTTCTAGATATTTCATTCAGTAATTGTGTTAAACATTCACTGTTCTTGTCACTCGGTTTTTCAAATAAGTAAATAACAAATGAATCCCCAAAGCCTTTAGATAAAACAAAGTTACCTCGCATGGTTGCTTTGATCCTACAGGCAACTACTCTTAAAATTTCATCGCAAACTTCATGTCCTAAGGAGCTGATAATTGATTCAAATAAATCTATTTTCAAAATAAATACTGAAAATTGCTCAATGCCTTTAAATTCTCGTAATTCATCGCGAAGAGAGTTCAATCTTAATAAGCCAGTGACTTCATCAAATTTAGCTCTTAAAGCGGATTCTCTTGATGCGTCGGCTATTAAAATAACTACAAATAGAAATAAAAACGTAAGCCATAGTGTCAGTTGAGTAATAACAGTATTGAAATGGATTGTTTGATAATTACTGATAAAGCTAAATACCCGGTGTGTGATAAGTTCCTTAATAGTAATCTTATCGGTAATGAAGTGATTATACTTCGCTTTGATATCCAGAAGTTTTTCTTTTGTGCTATTTTCAATGTCGATAGAGAAAAATAACTCTGGAGTTAATTCAATAAAAGTGTCGTATTTACTTAGGTAGTCTAGGTAATTCTTTTCGAATAGTAGATTCATGTCAACTAACATAATGATGTGTCTGACTTTATCCCCATCAAGATTAGTTATGGCATGAAACATTAGTACTGGCGTTTCAGTTTTAAGGGTCAGAGAGTTGGCCGCAAAATTTGTAACTTTTGACTTTTCTAACAACCAACTTTTTATAGTTGGCTTTTCAAGTTTACCCGTGTAGTAAAAATTTTCTGCAAATTCATTTCCGTAAACTAGTTTGAGATTATCATCTAAGACCAAGATCCCTTTTACCATTTCGTAGTCTGTAGTGTAATGGTGTGTGTCCGTTTTAATTAATTTGTTGAACTCAGTTGGATTTAAGTTTTCGGCTCTTGCTATTATTCTGCTTAAAGATTTTTGTTGATCTGTAAGTGTCTTATTTAACATTATTTCTATTAGCTTAACTTTCTCTCTTGCATTCGTTTCTTCTGTTTTAATGAGAGAAAAAGAGCTTTGATACCAAACAACTAACCCTAAAGTAAGTATGAAGAGAGATAGAGTTTGAATGCTTCTAAGTTCATTACTCCTTACGTTAGAAAACTTTAGCTTGATAAACACCCCAGAAGTAATAGCAAACATAAAGACTGGCGCTAGAGATAAAGTGAATGGACTTTTATCGATTGGGCCTAAGGGGATTGCTATATCCATATGCAGCCAAAAAGCAAGCTGAAGAAATGTAAAAACCAGGAAAAAAATTAGAGTTAGTGGTAATAAGGCTTTTAGGGCTTTTTCACTAAGCTTCGCATTTTTTAAGAGATGGAGCATTAAATAACATGTAGCAGATATAAGAGCTGTCATTGGCGTTGTAACATACATCAGCTCATTATTGCTTAAAATAGATTCCGTCAATCCTAGTACAGGCAGAATTAAGAAGAAATTCATAATGGCACTGTAAAACATGCTTGCTGCTGCCTGGGATATTTTCAATCTCATATTTTCAATAACTCATTTTGGTACTTAAGGGTTGTTTTTTATTTTAGTTTCACCCTAAATGATTATAGAGCGCATCGTTGTTGAAGTTAACCTTTTTGTTTTATTTATAGCGCCTTACTTTTAAAAAAAATCAGGAAATACTTAAATATATTTTTTACAAGCCAAGCGTTTTGAGTGTTGCATAATTTTTGCCTAGCATCATACCTGTCTTTGCAGTCGTTCGACTTAATATAGCATGTAGTTACAACTTAACTCTTATGCTTTATACATTTACATCGTACGGCTATACTGTTTTTGAACTTATCAATGAGTACAACAGGAATCAAAGTGGCTTCAAATAGATCTGATTTAGAGGCGGAAAATAAAGCGCTAAAAAAGATGCTCGATCAAATTACCAGTGAGCGTGATAAATATAAGAAGTTATTTGAAGTCTCGGGTGATGCGTTATCTATAATAGATTTGAAGACAGGTAAGTTTATAGAGTGTAATCAAGCGGCTATCGATATGCACGGTGTTGAAAGCTGCCACAATTTTATAAACTTAAGCCCATCAGAGTTATCACCTAAGTTTCAACCCTGCGGTAACTGTTCAGATGAGCTGGCTAACAAGTATATTATGAAGACAATGTCAGATGGACCACAACTATTCCAATGGACCCATGCTAGACTCGATGGCTCTACTTTCCCATGCTTAGTTTCATTAACTGCATTGTCAGTTAGGGATAAACAATTAATTCTAGCAATTGGTCGAGATATCTCTGAGCTGGTAAATACCCAAAATGAGTTACACGAAGCGTCAATCAAGAAAAGCGAGTTTGAGCTAGCTTATCTAGAAGAAAAGCAAAAGTTTGAGAAGTTCGTTAATCTTGCACCTATAGGCATTGCTATAAACTCAATTGAAGACGGTAGTTTTGAATTTGTAAACAAATCATTCAGTGATATCACAGGCTACAGTATCAATGAACTGAATCAAATGGATTATTGGCAACTCACTCCTAAAGAGTATGAAGAGCAAGAGTATTTGCAATTAGATTTGTTAAATGAGACTGGTCGTTATGGGCCTTACCCTAAAGAATACATACATAAATCAGGCGTAACTTATCCTATATTGTTATCAGGCATAAAAATTAGTCATAGCAACGGTGAAGCCTCTATTTGGTCAATTGTGCAAGATATGTCAGCACAAAAAGAAACTGAAGCACAGATACAACTTTCTAAAGAAAAAGCTGAGAGCTTGGCATTGAGGCTTCAACTTGCTAATGACTCCGCAGGGATTGTAGTTTGGGAATGGGATTTAATTTCAGGAGAGTTAGACTGGGATAAGTGGATGTATAGGCTTTATGGAACAACAGAAGCCAGTGTAAAAGAAATAGGTACTAAAGAAACTTGGATAAACAGAGTTCACCCCGACGACATCGAGTGCATTAAGTCAAAGTTAGAGGCTGTGATTGAGGGCGTTGAGGTGTATGAACCAGAATTTAGAGTGGTTCATCCAAATGGTGATATTAGGAATTTAAAAGCTTGTGCAGAAGTGCTAAGAGATAGTTTCGGTAATGCAATTAAAGTCGTTGGTGTTAATTATGATGTTACTGATAAAACCCTTGCCATGCAGATTTTATCAAGCGCTAAGGAAGCAGCTGAAAGTGCCGCAAGAGCTAAAAGCGATTTTTTAGCTAATATGAGTCATGAAATACGAACTCCAATGAATGCAATACTAGGTGGATTACAGCTACTTAAGGATGCTGAGTTACCATCTGATTTAAAGCTAGTGCTCAACAATGCTACTTTTTCAGCCCAGTCTTTATTAACTATAATCAATGACATTTTAGACTATTCAAAGATTGAATCTAATAATGTGATTCTTGAGCAGGAGCAATTTTCATTATCAGAAGTTTTAGATTCCGTAAAGTATGATATGGAAACACTTGTGATTAGTAAGGGAATTGAATTTTTAATCGAAAAGGATGATAGCTTCATTGATTATTGGGTAGGTGACTTGGTTAGGGTAAAACAAGTTCTCTTAAACCTTGTCTCCAATGCCGTTAAATTTACTAATGCCGGAGGCGTAAAAATAAGCGTTAGCAGTCATAGAGAAGGTCAACAGTCCGCATTTCTTGTTAAAGTGATAGATAGCGGCATTGGTATGAATGAAGAAGCTGTTTCCAAAATATTTGAGAGATTTACTCAGGCGGATACTTCTACAACAAGGAAGTATGGGGGGACAGGCCTAGGTATGTCTATCGCTTTAAGTCTGATAAAGATGATGGATGGTAATATTGAAATTACTAGCTCGGAGGGAGTTGGAACGAAGGTTGAAGTTACATTACCATTAAAGCCTGTTGATATGGTAAAGGTACCGAAAACACAAAAGTCACCATCAGCACCCAATTTAGCCGATAAAAAAATATTAATAGCAGAGGATAATCCTATTAATAAAATATTGATAGAGTCGATGCTGAAATCAACAAAGGCTCAATTAACAATAGTAGAAAATGGCCAATTGGCAGTGAATGCGGTTGAAAAAGGTACTTATGACTTAATTTTGATGGATATCCATATGCCTGTCATGGATGGTTCAGAAGCTCAAAGGCTTATCAGCGATCTAAAACCTAGCCTACCTGTAATAGCACTAACCGCAAATGTTATGAAACAAGATGTAGATGGCTATTTAGCTCAAGGCTTCATTTCCCACATCGCCAAGCCTATCGACATTAATGATTTGTATGGTTCGTTGAAGAATATCTTTGATAGTTGACCACTTCCTAGTTAAGAATTGGGAGAGTCTCAATACTTTGAGAACAAGTTAGGCTTTTTCAAACTAACTAAGAAAGGCATAAGATCTGAGAATTCATAAAAAATAATAAAATAAGTTTAACTTATTGATTTGCGTTGATAAAATTATAAATTCAAGCTTCGTGTAACTAAAGCGCTTTGCAAGGTAACATGAGTAATTTCTAGTAAATAACAATAATAGTCTTTTCGCTTAATTAAACAAATCTCCTCCACCTATTAAGAGTAAGTTTGTAGCAACTGCTACTACCTAAAACCAATACATTAAGACAATTTGTAGACATCTTATAAGTCATAATCGCCATATAGGTTTGATAGTGTCTGTAAATGAAACCAATTTTTCTGTATATAATGGAGGGGATTGTTGATGGTTGTTCTTCAACATCAATTACTAGTCGTTTGTGTACTGGACAGGTATTGTTATTGATCAGCTCACGTTCTGGATAATATTGTTCACATGCTTAGCAGTAGTTACCTGAATAGTGCCCTAGATATATATCATTTTGTTTTTGTAGAGTTTTCCATAAATCCTGAATATGCGCTTTGTGATCTTCAGATGTTGTACGTATAAAAACATCAGGCTTTATCCATAACTGTGGCCACAATATTTGAAAAGACTCCGAGGTCTCATCTACAAATTCTTGTATGGGTTGTTGTCGAGATAGAGCTGTGTTCGCGATTATCTACTCATGTTCATCAGTCCCTGTTATTAGTTTACTTTCAACTCCCAACAACAAAGAGAATCGGTTAAATATATCAGCGATAATTCCTGAATATGCATGCCCTAAATGTGGTTCCCCATTGGCATAAAAAATAGGGGGCGTTATAAAAGGTTTCTTGCTTGATACTGAGGAAAGAGTGTTAATTAATTGATTTAAGCTCATAATATAATCTCTTTAGATACCATCACAGTGGTCGAAAGGAGATCTTAATATCTGCTTAGTAACATCACCTTTCCAACAATATGTTCTGGAATGGTGATGCAGTGAATGAATAATTTAGAATACGCAACCCATCCCTCCCAGCATTCGCTGAGAAGGCATGTTCATCATGAAATTTTTTATAGAAAAATGAGTCATTGATTGTACTTTTTAGTGTTCACTTGCCCAAATTATCAGACTTTTTTTAACAGGCAACAGTTTCTTAGGCAAAATCGTATATATGAGGGGTTATAGCTCCAACAAGAAACTTCTGCGTTATAGTTGTGTTGCTTTGGTATCTGTTAAACAGCTGTTGAAGTTTCGCTTTAATCAGCGAGGGCGATGAAAAACTTCGCTGCTTAGAATACACCAGTAACACTAACTAAGCTGTTACATGCTCCGTTATATACAGGCTCCTTTAGAGTCCCACCCTTAGTTCTAAATATGCTTTTGCAGTGTTGCTATGTATCTAGATGTTAGGAATGATGCAAATAATAAAGCAATAAAAGGTATGTATGCCCCAGCTGTGGGGTAAAAGTTGGGTAGGGCGAAATAGACAATAATACCTACTAAAATACCTTTGATTAGTTTCTTAATAACTAACATACGAGTCTTAGTTTTGTTACCGAATGTATAAGCCCTAATTCTCCAGCTATAAAGACCAATAACTAGTTGAGCAAGTGCGAAAGGCACTAAAATATAAAGCCAAATCATTAAAAGGTTTGCTCTGTGTAAGATTTGGTATGTAAGCGTTTGTATGTTGTTTGTTACTCTTTTCACTAAAGGCAAAAGTTTTGCTGTTAGCCTGGCTAAAGGGTTTTTATCGTCTGTATCTCGATTTACTTTGTCTAAGAAATACTGCTTAAATCCTGACCTCACAATGATTGTGTTGTAGTGCCTATACGATGCATCTGTAAGGTTAAGCCAATTTTTTTCACCGATGGCCTTGTAGCTCGCTTTAACTTCATTTTCTAGCATTCTGTTAAAGCTGGTGGGGTTTAAAGCAAGAACCTGTGCTGCCAACGCAAATAGAATAAAGATGAATAACTTTGAGTATTCTTTTTTTCTATTTTGCTCTCCAGACTTATCCTTATATAGGTCTTCGCTGTCATTCTCATAAATCATGACGAAAACGCCTCCTTAAATGTAAGGGTTTTACTTTCATCGAAATTAGGAATGCCGAAATAGAACAGGTGTGAACGCTTCACAATCTTGCTCAGTAGAAAGTGTTGTATCATCAGTAATGAATCTTGATTTAACTCTTTTTCAATTAAGTTTGGTTTAGCGCGTATTGCTGAGTTCTTGTGCGTGATTAGAAACTGGCTGATTGTCTCTAAGAGTGGGTCCCATACTGCAATACACGAGCCTGACCCCCCTGTGTAGACCATAACATCGAGTACGGCTGTAAGTTCACTTGTAACCGTGAAGAGAAAGGCTTTAAAAAACTCTGCTCGGCTCAGATGTGAACTATGTACAAGAGAGTGCTGACCAGCTTTGTTAATGATGTGATTAAATAGATCTACATCTTGTTGTGGATGCTTCAATTCATCCCCAATAAAATCTAACAAATATCGAAGTGTTTCTTCCACAGCAGGTGCTTTCTTGTAGATGACCGAGTATATGTGCTTGTTATCTTCTGAAAGTGAATTATTCACATTGCTTTTTTTGTAGCATCTACTTTGAATTTTATATACTTTTTCTCTGCTCATCGTTGTATTACCGGTACTTTAGCTTTGATTGTTCTGCCGTCAGCAAGTCGTGCTACATATTGTAAAATAGGCAGCGAACCAAGTAGGCTTTCGTTAAATGCTTTGTCGTTTTGTTGTGTAAGCCTCTCAGCGTATGAAGAACCAAAGTCAGTCATGTCGTTTGTGTTCCCTGAACTTTGACCTAAAGTGATTTGTTGGCTGGTTATTGGCACTTCACCAAATTGGCTGGAAGCATATTCTTGAGTTGATGTGTCGTTTGCTCTCATAGAGAAGAAGTTGTTGCACAGACCTAATACACGGTTTGCAGTAGCTGGGTCTGTTTTAGCTTCAATATCAGCTTTAGTTTGGGTTGCAATAAACATTTGCATAAATGCTGCACGACCTTGAGCTAATAAGTTCAAAAGAGCATCATTCCCAGCAATCGCTGCATGTACTTCATCCACAAACACCGCTACTCGACGGCCTCTCCCTTCTGAGAAGTTGTATCGTGAACCTGCTACAGCAGCAATGTCAGCTAAAACAAGTTTACTTAAATAACCAGCTGTCTTTGTGTCGCTGAGAGAATCAAGCGCCATGTAAAGTAGTCCTCCATTTTCAACGATGTCTGAAGTGTCTACATAACGACTGTCTTTCTCTCTTATTTTCCCTGATTTCTTTGATACACCTTCAATGTGATTTGATGTGTAATATATATTTTCACTTTCAGCTGTATCGTATCTAGTATCCTCATCACGCGCATCTAAGCTTTCTGCTATCGCCTCTTCTGGTGATATAAGCTCATCCATAGGTGTAGATGTAAGGACGCTAAAAATAGGAAGTAAATTAGCTGTCATCTTTTGCATATGCTCGGCGTTGTGCGTAAGCAACTGAATTATGCCATCCACTTCTGGTGATTGATGTTGTTGAGATATAACTTGTTGATAGTAATTTAGCATTTGCTCTAAACGAGTTTTCCCGAAAGAGCTTATTTTGGTGCTAAGTTGAGTCTCCCAATCTTCCCCTAAGCATTTAGCGTAGTGTCTTTCAAGGCACTTTTGAGTTAAGGCGGTTTTGCCTGTTGTCACATAACGAGCAATCGATTTGATTTGTGGTTGTATGCCCGCATAAAGCATCGCGTTAACTGTTGAGTTTATGACGTTCCAGTTGAATCGAATGAAGCTATCTTCTTTACCCGACTCAACCATAATGGATGCGATACGTTCAGCTATCTCAGTCGGTCTATTCCAGTTTTTAATCGGATCTATTGTGCAAGATGTAGATGGTTTAGAAGGGTGAAAGTAGTGGAAGTGCTCGCCCTTACCAAAATGTTCCATTTCCGCTTGTAGGGCTTTGCGCCACGATGAGTCGTTTTTTGGGTCTAATACAATGACGGTATAGCCTTTGTGGATCATCGCGAGGCTAAGCAAAATGAACATTGTTGTTTTACCGGTACCAACATTGCCCATAATCATAGAGTGGCCAAAGAACGTTTCAGCATCTACGTATTGCCTTTCGGCATCCCCGACACCATCAATCCATGGCTTACCGCCAAGCTTTAACGTTTCTTTACGCCATTTTTTAACGAATGGTTTAAGAAATAGTGGAAGCTTCACTTCTTGTTTGTCAGAGTATAATCCTTGTATTTGATATGAACGATTTGCATGCTCCACGCCCCATTCAAATCCATTTCCAATGAATATCTTGTTATTTCCCTTCTTTTTGTTGTTTGGATTTAGGATATTCTCTTTAGCCATGTGCTCTTGACGTATTGCTTTTATATCCTCGAATTCAATCTTGTTGAAGAAGATTTTGCACTGGCGTTTGACTAGTGGAATTGCCTTTAAAGTATAGTGTCCACATTGAGCGGTGAGTATTGTAGTGATTCCAAAACCCACCATACCGATATGGCCTTCACTCTCAATAACGCTTGAAGTAAAGGTTACAACACCAGCGGCTAAAGAGGCGTAAGCCTTATTTAGTTCATATACAGGGCGGTATAAATTTTCGTGGAATAATGGGTTACTACGTTCCTGCGTCATGTTTCACCTTAATATGTATGTCATTCTTATCTTGTACGATTGAACTCGACAAGATATTTGTTTCGCTGGCTTTGCTGTTTGTGACGGCATTAACAAGAGTTTTCTTATCTCTTATAGGGGCAATTAAAAAGCCGTCTCTTAACTCAACTTTTTCGTGAATAATGTTTCCAAATAATAATTCAGCAGTCTTAGGGGTTAAGCCAATAGCAAGCAGAGATTCAATATCTAACTTTGCTTTCTGAGATGTATTATCAGCCGCGGTTACATCTGAACTATCCTGATTTTCATTTGATTTCGGCTTTTTTTCAGCTTTTTGGTTTTGACTTGATTCAAGCGACTTCGCTTTAACGTATTTACGCTTATTGATGATGAAGTAACGAATTAATGCTGGTGGCTTTCTTTCGATAAGCCCCGCTTTTTCAAGTTCGTTTTCTAGATTGTCGTCAAGGTTGTCTTTCCATTTATCATCAACAAGGTAGTAGTTTTGACCATCGATTAAAATCGGCTCTAAGGTCTTTATGAACTCAATGGCTTTGGTCGTTGAAGTCACCTTAATACCACTCTTAGGTTTTGGGGCTGCTTTTTTAAGTGTTGTTTCGTTAATTTGCTTTTCCGGTACCTTTGCGCTTTGTTGGTTGGTTGGAGCAAACAGCTCACCATTAGTGTTCTTTGGTTTTTCCTTTTTAGGTTTATCTTTGTTTGGGCTATCCTTTTGAGCTGCTTTTGCTTTTTCAAATGGGTTGTTAGGCTTAATGGGCTCTTCTGCAGTAGCTTCTCCTTTGGCTTTACTGGTATTAGGCTTGCCGTTTTTTTGCGGACTTTTTGTTGTCGAATGCTCAACTTTCATTTCTAGAGAATCACTATTAGCTTTTAAGTGAGCCGCAGCCTCATGAGCAATAACATTTTCTTCGCTTATGTATCGGTAACCCTCACTTGAGTAGATGACTGCGTTTAGCCCCATGTCGAGTTTTAATAGCCCGTAACGGTTTGGTGGAATAACTTCACCTTTAAGCAAAAATAAAGGCCACTCCAGACGAATAACGCCAATACCGCCCTTAAGATTTTTACTGATGAGTAAATCAATACCCTCAGACAGGTTAGTAACAGTTTCAAAAAAGAGCGCGTAATCAGTTTTTTCTTGCTTACGAAGAATGCCCCTATCCATCATTTTTTCACGCAAAAGACTTGGGTTGTTAGGAACAGTTGGATCTGATTGATGCATTTCCTTTGCTAACTCATTGAAGCATTCAGGCCACCGAAGGTATATCTCGTTATCAATAGCAATAGCTTTACCTTCTTTTAGCCATACTTTAGCTTTATCTTGCATTAGCTTGAGGATTTTCTCGTGTAATGCTGACTTCCTTGCGCCAAGGTCATTGTCCCAAGTTGTTTGAATGTCTTTCGCAGTTGAAACATAGTCAGCTGAGCGAACAGCTCTCTGTAAATAGCCATCTATACCTTGATAGTTTGCAAGCGTGGTGCTTATATCTTCAAGCAAATTGCCAGGGCATGTGCCTATGTACCTCTTTGCATCAGGTGTGAGGATTTGTTGAAATATGGGTTGCGGAGAAACTTCATGCCCCTTATGAATTCTGTCTTTTCTCCATCTAATGCCAACTTTTGTTATTTTGTTTTTTTCTTTCCAACTAACAAGGTCCTCTATAATTGGAATCCAGATATTATTTGGATTGCTTTTATCGTAAATATCCATATCAGTTTGCATCTTCCCTGCGTCGTGCACTAAGCCGCAAAGCCATGCGGCGTACTGATATCTTTTTGTTCTTTGTCTCTCGATGTCTAGAGGGAATTCTTGAGGGAGGAATTGAGACTTTGCTTGCCTTAATGCCAAATCAGCTACTTGTAAACTATGTTCAATTAAGCCGAACTCTTTAGCATGGTGATAACCCTCAGAAGCAGGAAGGTTGCCACAATATCTAGCGTAGTTTTTAATCGTATCTATAAATAGACCCTGAAAGGTTAGGTTCTCTTTTTCCCAATCATGGCAATTTCCAAAACAGTAGCGAGTTTGAGCAATTAAATATTTATTATCATCAATGATCTGATTAACTAACTCTGGGCTATTCGAACTATCAAGATCTACATTGCACTTCTTTGCGTCATCTCTCATCAAGCGAGCGGCATTTTCACTTTGAACGATTAGATACTTTTTCTGAACTTTAAAAAAAAGCTTAATTAAAATAGTAAAAGGAATAAGTAAAAGCTTCATATTTCTCTCTGGAAAAATTAGGCGGTTTCCCGCCTAGTCATTTTAAGCTGCGTTAACTTTTGAGTTGCTTGGCTGTTCGGTTTCGTTCTTAGAGTCTGCAGAAGTGCTATCCAATGAAGTGGATTTTGAGTCAGTCTTTTTTTCTGTGTTTTTAATTGAAGCTTTGGCTTTAATTTCTTCATTTTGTTTTAAAATAAGGCTGTCATCTACATATAACTCTAGGCCACCTCGAATTAACGAAATTAGTTGGGTGGATTTAAATCGACCCCCACTTCTGTCTTTACCAGGTGATGTAGCATTGCTAATTTTTGCTACTAATTTTCGTAATAGACCAATCGCTCTATTGCTGTTTTCATGACGACCTAAATCTGTAACAAAACCGGTTAACCAAAGATTTTCTAATTCTGCGATTTCATTATCTAAAGTTTGAATTAAATTTAGTAACTTCCAAGTGACTGGATAGCAAACTGGTACGCTTGATTCATAAGAGCTTGGTGTCATAACTTCTGGTGATTCTTCTAAACCGGCATTTTCCATAAATGCTTCTTTTTGTTTTTGTATACTTTCGATTTCTTGGTTAAACCAATCAGCAAGCTCTGACTCCCAAGCGCTTACTTTCGAATAGAGTTCATTTTCTGTTGTGGTTAACATTAATAATGAACCAATGCGTTCATAAATATTTAATGTCCGGTCACCTTCGTTTTTCCAAAAGTTATGGATGGTGTGTGATTTGAACTGGATATTAGTAACAAATGTTTTATGGATTAGTTGGTCATTATTGATCATGATTTTCTTCCTCAGCTGGAGCGGTAAATAGTGTTTTAGAAAGTTTGCAGATCTGCTTTTTCAAACTAACTCTGGATGAATGCAACACTTCAAGTGACTCCCTTAATGGAGCAAGTTGCATTTCAGTTTCCCAATTAATTTTTGCGTGGCCATCCTCGCAATTTTTACTCAGTTGTTTTTCGGTATATCCTTTTTTTGTTGGTGGAATTTCTTTCCCCCCCCAATGCCTATTAATTTTCTTGATAGGTGAGTACTCATGAGAAACCCAAGTGATGTAAAATTTTTCAGAGTTTTTTCGCTGCCTAACTTTTACTTGTAATGTCGATTTTTTAAAATCGCCCGACTCACCATGAATTTGATCTAAAAGAACTCTCCTTTTTTTGTGTTGATCACAAATATCTTGCGCACTTTCTACAATTGGTTTTTCAGCATCCTCGATAGCCTCTAAAACTAATTTCAGCACTTCTATTTCTGTAGACAGCATCTTTAACCCCGAACTTTAATTGAGACTTAATTATGCTTTGCAAAAAGATAGCTAAAGCCGAATTTTCAAACGTATATTCAAAAAAATTAGCCAAAGCACGTTTTTAAGTGTGGCGAACAGAAAGTTGAAGTGAATTAAACCTCAAGGGTGTAACTGGGAAATAAATCTAGAGCAATAAAAAGGCTTGCTCTATTTAGACGCAAATAAAAGTTTTCTGCGTTGCGAAACTGCCAAGGAACACTGTGAAGGGAGATTGTTTTTTGCATCATAGATACGCAAAAACTTGTCATTGAATGACATTGGTTAAATAAACTATTTTCTGCATCATAACTACGCAGAAAACCCGTTTTTATGAATTGGAGAGCTATTGTGGCAGGTTTAACATGTAGTCAAACCGACTGTAAATGTTGAATGGTTGCATCATAATTTATGCAACAGAATAACTGTGAACGTTAAGTCACCTTGTTTTAAACGGTTCTAAAGAAGATAGTTCAGGAAAGAAATATCATTTACGGTTACTGCAATAAATTGAAATTTTGCATCATATATGTAGCAAACTAACTTATATTACTTGAAATCTAAAAGTTGAGAGCTTTGATGCTTACATCATCAATCTACTCTACGTCTCTTTTGTGTGTTGATTTATTTACTTAGAAAAACCCAGCCTTAGCTAACTGAGGGGTTACTCAAAATTTTATGAGCATGTGGCTATAGGCAGCTTTGGTGTCATGATGAGCAATTTTAGATTTTATAGAATGTGAAGGGTCATACCTAAAAACTAGAACTTGAATAACCCTCTTTTAAAGTTAAGTGCTCACAATCCGTATAGTGGATAGTGTTAGCCATTAAAAGATAACAATCACTTTCCGCAAAGCGGTTAAATTGTTCGCTATATGTTTAACTCATCCTTCATATGCATTTTATGAGTTGTAAGTTCTCTGAAGCTTCAGATAAGCTCATTTAAAGTCCGCCATATGAACCATAGTAAACTTAAGCTTATTCCTCTTAAAGGATGTCGTTGTTGTTTGGTAATTCCGCATTATGGAAAAACAGTTTCCAGTATTCTTCCGTATAATGAACCGAGGCTTTGTCTGGCGGTATTTTCAGAACAATAGCGCAATAAGTAATATTGTTAGTTTTGACCAAAATATATCACTCGATGACAAATCCGCATCATGGAGTCTGTAAGGTATGGGCGTCTTCCATAATTCGGAAAACAATGTTGATACATTTCCATTCACTTGGATTAGTAATTTAGAAGGGGAGGTGAGCAAGTGGTCTATGAATTGAACGGAGCTTACTCCGCAAAGCGGACGTGCATTCTAACCAGAATACTGCTTTTGCTTTCAAGCTCAAAATGAAATTAAGGCAACACATCTAACAAGTCTAAAGAATAAAACAAATGTGATTGCACTCCACACTACGGACAGTTGATTAGCATTAGCATTCCGTTTGGCGGATTAAATTTGATGTATTCAGCTTCCGTATTTTGGAAGGATTCAACTGATTACAAATTATGATATTCCATCGACAACAATGAATTTGGAAATATATCATCTTTAACCACCAGCTTAATGAAGTCCATTAAATGGATTTCGTCACACGAATTTACACTTCGTATAACGGACACACGATGCAACCGTATGCGTCCGAAGAATGAACAACATATAGTCCGTATAAAGGAGCTTCTTAGCTTTGAAGTGAATGTCTTGTTTGCTTTTCGGTGAAGTTTCTTTGCCCGACTTCTGAATTAAGCTTATAGCTAAAAGTTCAAATGTATTTACCAGCAGGTGGATTAGATGACTTGTTAAAGCATTCCGGTATTAGGATTCAATTGATTTGGTTACAGGCCAAATACCGGAATGAGTGATTGAATATGTAAAATGAAATGGGGCATCTAATTTAAACGTCTTAGTTGGTGGTTTTTAGGTGTTTTTGAAAATTTGAAACAGAATATCTGAATTATCATAAGTTACTTGGTATCCGTAATATGGTATCTGCTCCCTCCTAGCCAGCTCCGTTTTGTGAACTTGACCTATTTAGGCACCTATCCGCAACCCGAACCATTCTAGGTGGGGGCGGCTTACTTGAATTGTGAGGCATTTGTTTTTAAATTACATATTAAGTCCTCTGGAGTGATTACATTTACTGGGTAATTGCTTTCTAACTTCTTAAGGTTTTCATGATAAAAGATAGATGTTTGACCAGCACTACTGGCTCTGTCATTAGTACAGAAGTAATCAATACCATAACCATAACTTGCTGCCAGAGCATCACCATCAACCCACTCACCAACACTTTTTGCATATTTCTTATCAGATAAATTGTTATCGGCCTTAGTTCTCTGTATGAGGCCACCTTCAACCTTCGGTAATTGATTCATTAGATGGCTTCTTCCAGCTCCCAGGCTTTCAATAAACCTAAGGCACTCGAATGATCGTTCTAATCTATCGCCTAAATCATGTCTTACATCTGGTGCAAGATACTTTTTGTCAAACTCAAGCGCAGGTGCGCCAACTCTTGGTAGCTTAGTAAATCTAAATCCAAGTTCTAATGCTTTAGGTATCATACTTGCTAAATACTCAGTTAACTCTGGAGCTTTTGAGCCTTTAGAAGATGAAATTTCCTCCCCGTCTAATGTTATGGAATATGCACCTTTAAAATTTGCTATATAAGGTTTTCTTTCTGACTTTTTCATTGTCTCGATCGTTGCTATGCCCTCAAAGAAAAATGGAGTAATAATTTTCGACTGTATCAAATGGAACAACTGAGAATATACCTCGGCAGAGTTGGCCCTTTTATTTTCATCAACTATTGATTCCCATACATTTGAATCAAATGTAACCCAAACTTCCATAACTACTCCTTCATTATTAGTTCGCTGTCTTCGGATATTTCCGCCCTTACCTTGGGGTTTTTCAACATAAATACAATTTAAGAAAGTAAAATGAAATTATAACCTAATCAAAGTCAAAGCATGGGCCTTTGATTTGATAATACTCGATCGGCAAATTAAACTTGTTTTGCAGTTCATTCAGATAGGAATGTTCAACGCTTGTGCATTTTACAGGACCAGCAACAATTAACTTTTCAACGAAACCTGCTTTATAAAAGTACGCATACTCTAGAAGTTGCCCAATTGCTTGCCGTATGCATGATTTAGCACTAAATGCTGTTTTGATTTCATACAACCTGTACTTATCACCCAATTGGAGAGTCAGATCAACTCTTCCGCATCCTATAATGTTTTCAGTGCCTACGTTATCCCTGCCATAGACTTGCACTAATTCATCATACAAAGCCTGTTGAAGATCATTGTGTAATAGTCGTACATCTATTTGCTGATCTTTCTTATAGGAGGCTTTGGTAAATGACAGTTTTGCTCTGCAACCTGGTTTGAAAACAAAAGAGGGAGTAGAAGGGCTGTCATTATTTGATGCTATCTCTATGTGAAGATACAAAGGTAGTAAGCGATCTAACACATCACAAACTCGCTGATAATCAATTTTTTCACGATTTTGTTTTTCACCTAGGAAAATAAAAGCATTAGTTTTGCACCATTCTGACTTGATTATGGTTGGCTGAAAGTCTTCACTTCTAGAGCCGTCATGCTCAACATCATAGTGCCACATGCTTAAATCGTAAAACTCAGTTCCGAATTCATCGATGTATTCATTGAATAAATTAATTTTCTCTATTAGAGCATTAAGGTTTGGATGATCTCTACTAGGGCGAAGGGAGAATGCTACTCCGTATCGAAACGAATTATTTTCAAAGCCGATGTTAAATTGAAGCTCGGCTCGACCTCCGAAGTGAGCTCCCCAATCTTTTTTTACCCCCCTTTGGTCAAATACGTACTTTGAGGGAACTCGTGATAAAGAATGAATATTTTTCCTCAATTCTTGAAGGTTACCCAGCTCATATTCGGTGAGCATTTCATTAATTTTATTTGCAATGTGAAACAGAGATGTCATTTAAAAACCTAAAAGTTATTCCTGAGTTGAGTATTACATTTGGATTGTGAATGGCCAACTTTGATTTTTGATAACAGTACTCGACTTAAATGTCTGGTTATAAAGTATTAGTGATTGTGGTTGTGTTTATTTTTTAAATCATAATGTGGCGATTTATAAATAAATTAAAATTTACAAAATCAACCGTTTAAAATTTCTATAAATTTTAATTGTGAATTATACACTTTGTATAGTTGCCAATTTAGTGAGCTTCTGTTTAAAATGTAGCTTCATTGTTAATAATTTTTTATTGGTTGTGTTATGGAAAATCGAAGTCAATTTTTGGATGAAGCAATATCTATTCAAGTTAGTGCGTTGCTTCTAGTGAAACATGCTGCAGTTGTAGATATTCAATTGGCTGCGCACCTTTTCTGTATTCAATCTGAAGCTGATGTAGTTGCTATACGTGATGCAAGTACAATGGCATTGCAACGACTTGCTAGAGAAAAAACAGTTATTAACGCGGCATCGCTTGGTCTGAATGGAATTAAACAAATGCTAGATGCTATTAAAAGTGCTGAGAATAATGATTCAAAACTTGGCAAGCTTAAAAACTTAGCTGCAAGTACCTCAATCGCTGTGGTAGGGAATTAATTATGAATGCAGTTAGTTCAGAACTCATAGGTTTAGTGGATGGAAGAAGTGTTTCATATAATATAACAAGGGACATTTCACTGATTGTTTCGCTGATGTCTCTTAATGCAAGACCTGCTCTTGTTGCTGAGCTCTTTCCTTATATCAAAATTGGACGCTATAAAGAAATAAAAAGGGAAGTAGACACTATTTCTTCTAAGCCATTTGAGTTCAAGAAAATTGCAAATTCGGTTGGGTATGGATGGGTTGATTCAAACCGCGAAGGATTTTTGATAGCGAATCTACTATTTAATGAAGCTAAAGCTCTTTACCCTAATTTTGATTTTGATAATCAGAATGTTTTTGCCGATATGCTTGTTAATGTTTGTATAAGCTTTAATAAGCGATTCCAAGATTTGGTCGACCCAATTGACATTAATCAAGTTAATTCATTGTTTTGTGGAATTTCTAAGCAGGACTTATACCCAAATAGATGCTCATGTGGCCGCTTTTATTTAAGAACAACCCAAAGCTTCACTTCTTCTTGTCCTTGGTGCCGTTGTGGTGTTAATCCTAAATCAGTGAAAACAATAAAACTTAAAAAAGTAAATATCCATCATTTCGTTCAAGAGCAATCAGTTCGAGTACAACACACGCAAGTAGCTAAAATTTCGTAGGTTGAAAGGAATGAGATTCTATTTAAGTTTAACCATTGTAGCATTGGGAGTAATGAATGCTGGCTTTGTGTCTGCTAAAAGCTCACCGGTTTCTGGAACAGAAAAGCCTAGTAGAGGATGGCACTTTTACGAAGATCCTGAGCTTGTAGATGAGGAAAAGCAAGAAGTTCCAAAGGCGCAACCTCCTTCTGCACAGCCAAATGACAAGAAACAACCAGAAATGGTTGAAATTAATTCAGCATGGTTAAAAGAAAACCTTCCTAAATTACTCAATATAGCTATTGATGATCCTAGTACAGAGAACATTTCTAACTATTATTACGCACAACGTTTAGCTATCGACAAAGCGAATGCATTTAGCGATCAAACAAAAGAATTTTTTATGTTTGAAGAGCAACTTTCTGAAAGTAACCGCCGACCAAATTCAAGTAATGCGTTATTTGCTCATAAAGTAAAAACAAATAAAGATAAAGCCAAAGTGTTCAATTCTTTATTCGATAAAGTTGGGCTGTGGATGTTCTATCGTTCTGACTGCCCGTATTGTCACCAACAACTTCCTGCGATGGAGTCCTTAGCTAAGATAATGGGGGTTGATGTGTTAGCAATCTCAATGGATGGCATTCTTTTAGATAAAGAGTTCCCGGGAGTTAAGCATGTCATCGACCCTAACATGACTTTGTCTCGAAAGTTTCAAGTGAGCATTACCCCTACAACAATGCTTGTCTCAAATGATGGTCAGCACTTTCAAACAATTAAATATGGCATGGCATCAGGTAGTGAACTTGTTCAAAGAGCATTCTATGCAGCAAAACGGATGAACCTCATTAGTGAGGAGCAATTCGTTAAAACACAAGAAGTGAAAGACATTCTTGTGTCAAAGGAGCCTTTAGTAGTTGAAAAGCAAAAGTTAGAAGACAACCCTTCAATTCTATCTGATCTACTCAGAAAGCGGCTTAATGAGATTAACCTTTCAACGACATCAAAGGCTCAGTAATGTTTAAAATTAATAAATTAACAGTGCTAATTGCACTTAGCGCTTTGTCTCCATCAATTCATGCTTCAACTGTGATGGAAGATGTCTTTACTGAAGCTGTAACATTTCAAACGACAACTGCTACTTCATTCAGTACACCAACAAGAAACGGTATTAGTTTTGGTGGGGCTTCTTACAGAGTAAAAGGGGTAAGAGCGAATGTCGTTAATTTCCAACCTCCGAAAATATCTGGAGGCTGTGGTGGCATCGATTTTTTTGCTGGAAGCTTTAGCTTAATAAACTCCGACCAATTAGTGCAAATGGGAAGGGCGATTGCACAAGGTGTACCATCATACGCCTTTAACTTGGCTTTAACTTCAGTTTGTCCCTCATGTAGTAAGTTAATGTCAGACCTTCAAACAAAACTTGATGAATTTAATCAAATGACAGCTAATGGTTGCGAAAAGGCTGTTGGATATTTGGGAGATCTGAAATTAGATGACGGCACAAATGCAGTCGATACTTTCAAGAGCTCAGTGCAGTTTGGTGCTTTAGAAGGACTCGCAAATGATGCTTCAGGTTGGTTAACAGATAGAGGTGAGGCAAACGCTACAAAAGGCGATACAGATAATACAGCTGTTAAAGCAGAAAAAAATGGTGTCGAAGTAGAAGTTAATACAGCTCATCATATTCTAGTGAATGCAAATGTCAGTGCTTATACCCATTCCTCAATCTCAGGTTTGGGTGGTGCAAACTTAAAAGACCTGATCATGTCGTTAACCGGTACAACAATTTCTAGAAAGTCTGGAAGCACAAGCTCGACCGATACTGGGATTGATGTAATAACTAAACCTGCAACTGTCTCATTAAGAGATATTTTCGAAGAGTCTGATACAGGCTCAATTAGAGTAATGAAGTGTAAAAGCACAGATCCAAATTGCTTAAACCCTATTGAACAAACTATCTCAAGCAGAGGCTTAAAGTACATTTTTGATGATATAGCAGAAAAGCTCGTTGCCAAAATTGATAAAAGACTGAATGTAGCTCAGACGGCAGATGAAATAGCACTACAAGCTATTGCAGATTTAAATGCTACAGAGTTAGTTAGCGCTTTAAAAAGCCCTCGGTTGGCCGCAAAGACATTATCATTGACAGCGCAGGAAGCTGTAGCTCAGCAAATAATAACGGTACTTCAGGAAGTGCTTCATAACATCAAGTCAAATTCATCTGTAGGTGTATCACTAAAAGGGGCTGTTGCTAAACCATATATCGAATCACTGGATAAGCTCAATGATGATCTTGATAAAATGCGATACAAAATAGGTGAAGATTTGAAGTTGGTTGCTACGCCATATGCGGTTACCCAGGCAATGAAGTAATTTAAAATTAGCTGGTGGGTTTAATGCTCATGTATGATTAAGTTGTTGTGTCAAAGCGCCTTAACAAATATACGGAAAATTTGTTTGTTAAGACGCTTTTTATTGAAGATTGCAAAGAGGGTACTCATTAAAAGTACGCTTAGAATAATAGGTGAGTTAAATCAATAACTGAAGGCAAAATATGGCGGAATCTAGAGAACTTAGAAGCTTTTGGAAAATGGTGATAGCTGTTTTATATATAATTTATCTTTTGCATATCTACGTCACAAATAGGGTTGTTGCTCTTCTCAGTGATGGTACCCCAAATACGACATTAATTTTACGAGGTTGTACATCAGTTGAATGTCATATCAAAGGTACATTAAGAACAGATCCAATATCTTTGGAAAGCTACATTTTGAAAAGTGATGGAACAAAGCTTTATTTTAATCGCGATGAAATTTCAAGTTTGTCATGGCCAGTTATAGGTGCCAATTCTGAATAAGCTTTGTAATCTTGCTACTCTGGTTAGAGACAGGTTATAAACGATCTAACAAGATAATGCTAGCCGAGTTTGAATATTTTAATGATACTGTATTTTGTTTGGTGCTAAATGATCCAGTAATTCCAAGCAAGCTCTTTATTTCATTATGAGCCCATTCAATGAACTTTTGTGAGCCACTACACAAGCCAATACAAAAGCATTTATTATTTCTTTGGTAATATTTCCTAACCCATTCATCACCTTCAATATAGCCTGCAATAAATGCCAGTACATTAGTTGATTGAGATAATTTAGGTGGGCTTATAGTTAAACTTTTCTTACGTACAATGCCAAACTGTTTTAGTGGTTTAGCAATTACCTTAGAGGTAAATCTAACTTCAACCATAACCGCGTTACTTGCAGAAAACCGGTAACTTAAGGTGTTCCCAAAATCTAAATACTTAGCAAAATCGATCAAAATGAGCTCATTGTTAATGTGTTGAGAAAGGCCAATACGTTTATCACCATCAACCCATCCATCTGCAGCAATAAAGCCAGCCCAGAACGCACTTTAAATTGATCCGTCAGAAAAACATTCATCATTTACTGCAAAGCGGCCATAAGCGAGTTTTTTAATTTCAAACTTGGGGTTAAATCCATCTTTACTGGCTGGAAATTGTTGAAGAAAGCTAGGGCCTGTTGAACTTTACTGTACATATTTCAATCAGCAATACATAGGCAACCACATCATTGAAAATGCCAGTGAGACCATGCTGACATAGTTCCGTGCTAATTTTTCATATCTAGTTGATATTGCAAGATAATGTTTAATTCTCGCAAAGGCATTTTCAACTAAGTGGCGATATTTATAGAGACACCAATCGATACTGTTTTTGTCTATATCTTGACCATGATTCCGCTTGGGGATGACTGAAGCGCCTCCTTTGGCTTCAATATATTCCCTCAACATATCACTATCATACCCTTTGTCGCCGACGAAAATGTTCACTTCCCGCAAAATGGTCAACTAAGCTTTGAGCGCGAGTTATGTCATTTCTCTGGCCTTCCGATAGTTCAAAATAAATGGGAAGCCCTCCGCTATCCACGGCTAAATGGATTTTTGTAGAGTTACCACCTCGACTCTTTCCTATGCACTCATTGTCTGAGGTCGCTTCGCCAGTGCTATGTTGATGAGCTTTAACAATCGACCCGTCAGCAAAGACCCAATCGTAATCAGAAAGTTTTGCTAACTCATTGAATAACCGGTTTAATAACCCTTTCTTTGACCACAAATTGAAGCGTCTATAAATGGTGCTCCAACCACCAAACTCTGTGGGTAAATCTCGCCATGGGATACCCGTTCTCAGCCGGTAGAGTATCCCTTCAAACGTCATTCTGTGTTCTGGTTTGTTGTATATGCGGCCTGTATTTTTCATTACTTGAAGTAGCTTTAGCCACCGCGTATCAGTTAGCATTAGTCTAGGCATGGTATTGGGTTGTTATTTTACTTTTGGCGAAGCAAATTATAACGCTTTACCATGCCGCTCAAAAACTAATCACGAAAGTTCAACAGCCCCTAATTCTAAGCCTGTATATGCTATTTAAGTAAAAAAATTAAATTTTTTATAAAATGAGATAAAAGTATGAATGCTGGCTGAATGCCTTGTCAGCGTTACATTTGTAATAAAATGAAAGGTAAGTAAATAAAAAGTTCTTAATTTGTAGGGTTGCATTTTTTCATAATTTCGGTAATTTTAATAAAATATCCAAGGAAGAATGAACCAAGTCAACAGCTTAGCTTTGTGCTTTCTTGTGTTTTTATAAGTATAGGGAAATAACCTAATGAAAAAAGCTAGCTTATCTGCCATTATCTTCGCCCCCCTTTTCGCCGGTTGTGTATCTACAACCGACACAAGTACATCTGCTAATCTAGACAGAAGTGCAGCCGTTGCAGAGTTAACAACTCGCATGGACACTCTCGGCTATTTTCACCCAGTTGAAGTACAACCAGGGATAGATGAGTTTTTAAATATGTCCGCTATTATTTTAGAACGTCAACGCAAGGTTATGGCTGAGTATCGCACTCAAACTGATAACTATAGAGATGTGCAAGCATTTTTATATGCTCATAAGAATTCTACACCTGAACGATTACAAGCTGCCATTATTGAATTTGACGCAGGAGCTAAAAATAAAGACGAAGAAATTGGTCATAAAATTGCGGCTTATAATTTAGCTAATGAAGGTATTTACCAACAAAATGTAGAGCTTGCGACAGACTTAACAATTGAAATAGCTAAGTCTGCTTATATTTTGAGCCAGCACAGTAGTGCAGTAGCTAAAGTTACAGCTTTGCGAATGGGAGGTGATGTAGTTAGCTCTTGGTTATCAAGCGATGAAGAAAACGCCGAAAAAGAAGAAGATCCAAAAGATATAGGCACTGCACTTGTTAAAGCAAAAGATCAGCTTGCATTAGCACTTGAAGCAAACGAGATTATTGAACTTGAGCAAGCAACTATCACAGCTATAAATGAGCTTCAGCTTGAGCAAGAAGAGAAAGGCAGATGAAAACAAGCATTTTTGCTTTTTTAGTAGGATGTGTTTTTAATTGTTCAGCTCAAAGTTGGCCTGACTGGGTAACCAAATCCCATAAAAGTGATAAATACATTACTGCAGTCGGCATTGGTGAAAGTCGCTTAGCCGCAAAGCAAGCGGCTCTAGCCGACATTACGACTCAGTTAAGCGTTAATGTAAATACACAGCAATTACAAACGCTAAAAAAGCAAAATAATCGAGTAAATAACTATTTTGAACAAACAACGAGCTTAACTAGTTTACCTATTACATTAACGGGGCTTGAAGAGCTTAATTCGATTAACCAAAATAATTTATTTGCTTTAAAAGTGGGCATAAAAAAAGCGACTTTAATCGCTAATCTTAAATCTGATTTAGAGGGACTAGAGCGTATAGCCATCCCCAAAAATAATGTAGAACAGCGATTTATATGGGCTCTTCAAAAAAGTGAAGAGCTTAATCTTGCCTCAAAAAAAGTCGCTTTGTTAGAGCACCTATCTGGCCCTAAGCCATTTATAAAACAAATTTTAAATAAACTTTTAAATGAACAGTCAATAGGGTTAGGCGCTATCGCTTGCGATGTGATAGGCGCTAATAACATTAGCCAAATAAAGTCCGCTCTAAATGATGCGTTACCGCATAGTGGTTCAACTCGCTTATGGGTAAGGCCACAATTACGATGGCAGTATGCTCAAAGCGATAATGCCTACCTCGCTAAAGCAAATCTAACCATTGTACTTACTCGAAGCGTGAGTCCATTTAAAGTACTGTTACAGCACAACATATCCGCCCAAGAAAGTGCCAGCACTCAAGAAATCGCAAAACAAAACGCGATTAATCATTTAGTAAAACAAATTAAAGCGCCTGCTAGTCAGTGGCTGTTTGATAATTAGGAATAGCAATGAAATTAGTCAAAAATTTAACTCTTTCTGCACTAACTATTGCCTTATTGGCTGGTTGTAACACAAGCCCAAAACAGGGAAGCACGACTCAATCTGGCACAGTGAGCAACAACGCTTCGAATACAGTAATCGCCAAAAGTGCTTATGAATTTAAAGATGCTGATATTGTAATGCCAGCCTATTTTGATACTCAAGGTTTAGAGCGTTGTACCTTCGATATTAATAGTGAAATCGATAGTTGCCCACTCAAAAAACCTATTGTACGTATGTATTTTGACTTAGCTGGTGTAAGCGGAAGTGGTATTGGTGTTGATGCAATGCGTGAGTTTGATAATCAAAATTTATTGCTTATGCTCGAAAACCAATTTGCTGGTATTAATCGATTTAGAATTGTTACGCGTGATGATGATGCTATTTCAAAAGAACAACAGTTAATTTTACAACAACAAGGTGTAGCAACAGCAGCTAAACGCGCTGAAGTTAAAGCATTAATTCCCGATTTTGTCGTGAAAATTGATTCACTAAGGACACTAAAAACTGAAGGGGCGATCACGGATTGGGCCGACTACACATTAGAGCTGACAACTGGTGTTATAAACCCGCAAACACGTGAAAAGCTATCGCACCCAAATTTAGGAAAGATTCGTGTTAAATCGGAAGATGTACGTGATCGCTCAGAGTTGAAATTTACAACTGTAAGCGGACGCTATGCAGCGGGTTTCCATTTTGATCAAAGTGCTCATGTAAATGCAGTACTTAGCGACATGGGATCGCGTGGTATTGATATTTTACTTACTCGTATGTTGAGTGAAATGCCAGCAACAGCGCAAGTGTTAGGTATTAAAGGTAATAAGATTAGCTTAGACAGAGGCCAAAATGCAGGTGTGCTGCCTAACGAAACGATGATCATTTTTAGCTATGAGGCTGGATTTGTTGAGCCACTTGGCGTTGCAAATGTAAACCCTTCGCGAAGTAGCGCTAATGGTGAAATTATTCGTTGGAAAGACTCTCGTGCAGCTGATGATGTTAAAAACAAAGCTGAAAATGGCATTTACCGTCCATCAAATGTTGCCAAAATATTTGCTGTATCGGTTGGCACGCCAGCAGACTTTTTGGAGAATAGGACATGATCAAAAAGCTTGGCCTATTAGCTTTGTGTTCTTTAAGTGCACAAGCCCAGGTTGATGTCTTGGCTGATGGCACACTGCAAACACAGGCGTGTGCTTATGGTCGAGGTAGCACGGCTATTTCTGGTGCAAAAGCTCAGGCAAGTGCCGAGCTTATAAGTTTTATTAAAGGTAACAAAAGCCTAACAACACAAGGTGCACAGCAACATTTAACATCCAGATTAGATGATGATGCGGCCAGCTTATATGAGCAGCAACGAACTACGATGATGGAAGGGTTGAGTGCCGGTGCTGTTCCTTTAAACTACTCAACGCCTACGCTTAGCGGTAACGACACGTGCATGACTGTAAGCCTCAATCCACAGGAATTAGGAGAGCCACTACAGCAAAACTGGCAGCAAACCACGCAAAATTTTAGTGTGACAGTAATAGGCCAAGGCTGGAAAAAAGAAGGTAAAACAGCACTAACCATAGCAGAGCAAGATGCTTTACAACGTGCTGTATCGCAAGTGGTAGGTGTATGGCTTACTCAGCAACATACCCAATCTTCAAGCACGAGTATGAGTATTGCTGAGGGTAATGAGTCAACAAGTATGCAAGAGCTGATAGGTCAACAGCTTTCGAGTCACAGTGAAGGGCTTGTTAAAGAGTGGCAAACGCTGCAAACCAAAGAGCTCAAAAATGGGGGGGTAGAAGTTACTATTTTGGCTGTGGTAGAAAAAGCACCTCTCATTCAAAAAGCATCTAAATTACTGAGCATGATTGGTTCGCCTAGAGTCCAAGTTGTTGCGCCAGAGCCATTAAAAACAGAGCTTAAAGTTTGGCTAAACGAGCAGGGTATTGAGGTTGGTAACGTAGCGAGTTTAGCTATTTATGCGAAGTCTACAGTGATTAGCCGAGGGAACAACAGGCAGCTTTATTTAACTGCTGACGTTAGAGACTTAGCTGGAAATATTTATGGTCAATGGAAAAACGACCCTTCATTTATGTCATTGCCTAAAGGCCCATACGTTGAAAAAGATTTAATGGCTGTACATTTAGCAAGTGAGTCACAATCAAAAGCACTTCATAGCACGCTTAATAATGCATTTACTCAAGTTGTTGCAAGGGGGGGGTTAGTTCGTGAAGTCATGTTGCCAAGTAATAAGTTAACCCAACCAGAAAAACTGCATGATGTATTAAGTACATTAGGTGGCGTAAGCGACGTATCTATACACAGACAACAAAAATATACTGTAGCAAGCCTTAGGTTTAAAGGTGATACCGGTGAGCTTGCTAATGCGCTCGATCAAGCATTAATGACAATAACAGCAAAAAACCTTTCGAAAATTACAGTCGAAGACGATTTTACACTCAGGTACAAATAAGGATGGATGATGAAATTTAAAATATTAACATTAGCAATGGTTTTAGCTATGCCTGCAATTGCAACTGAAGAGTTTAGCCTAACAGACATGATACCTGCTCGCCCTGGAGCGCAAGTAGCGGGAGCTGAACAAGCACAAGTTTCTGGCGATGTAGTGGTTGCAAAAGATACAAATGTGGCAGTGGCTGTTGCGCATCAGGCACTAATTGATGATAACGAAGATGGCATAAAAATGATTCAGGTTGGCAGTGGTACCGGTATTTTATCAATCGGTAGTGCTAGCTATAACACTTACGACAATATGAATGCATCGTTACTTTCTAAACGCGGGGCTTATAATCAAGCGTATCTAATTGCTAAAAAACAATTAATTGAAAATATGAAGGGAGTGGAGCATCAGTGCAGCAATGTCGTGTCTGCAATTATGGATTCTATCGATACAGGCGTCGAAAGTACTGTAAATGAACAGACTAATATGATGGAAGCGTGTAAAGAGTCTGTATCTGGTTCGCTAGCGGGTTTTGTTACCTATGATGTATACGACAACGTTGATGAAAAAGGTGTACGAGTAAGCCTGATTTCAACACCAAAAACACGTGCTCAAATTAAAGAAAACCGCGGTGCCGTAGCGGTGACTACTGAGCCAAATGCTATTTTTCAACAAGTAATTGGTGATGTTAAAAGCGGTGTTTTACCTCCTGTAGGCGCTAAAGTACTAACTAATGCAGAAACGGGAGAAGTAATTGTATTAGGTTACGGCTCAGCCATTGCCCGTCAAAACCGAAATAAAACGGTTGCACGTAAGCTTAAAGGTGTTGCTAAATCTCAATCACAAACGCGTGCCCGTTCAGCGTTGCTTGCCACCATTCAAGGTGAACAAGTGTATTGGCAAGGTAGCTTTAATGAAAAGCAAATGGAAGGCACTAAGCAGTTTGAATACGAAGACCCATATTTAAATGATCCACAGCAAGTAAAAATTCTTGAAGAAGACCGCAGTACTTTTTTAAATCAATTAAAAACATCAGATGAATACTCAACTGTTGCAAAGGGTAAATTACCACCGGGAGTGAGCGTCAAAAGTTTTGCAAGTGATGATGGTTTCTGGCAGTACAGTGTTGCTGTTTACGCGCCAAGTTTAGAGGCAACAGCGCGCCAAGCTGCAAAAGAAATGGCTGGTAATAATGGACAAACAGTAAACGGCGTCAGTCGTTATGGTCATAAAATTAAAGCTCATGGTGGGTTAAATGATAAAGCGGCTAATCCTCAGGGGGCATCAGGTAAAGTAGCGAGTGAAAAGGAGCTTTAATGTTAGCACCTATTTTAGCGCTTACATTGGTGGCTTCGGGCACCTTTGACTCAGAGCAAACAATTGAAAAGCAAACTGCTTATTTTAAAAGCCAGGCTAATGGTCAATACGCCCGAGTAATGGCGTTAAAAACGAGTGCAAAAAATGCGCTTGAGCAGGCATGTCGAAATGCGTTGACCCTGCCCCAGCGCAGTATTATTAAAAATACTTTAGCTAAAAAGCTCAATATTACTTTGCCAGTATCGGTAAGCTTTATTGACGCTGAGATTGCGGGCTATAAGCAAGAAAAACAGCAAGAATGGTTAACTTGTACTGGCGTTGTAATACCTGCTGCGCATGATATTAACGAAGCAGGTCTTGCCGTTAGAGCTGCTTGGCAGATTGGTAGCCAAAAAGATAAAACAAACTTACGTTCTTTATTGCAAATAGCATTAAACCACCCTACAACAATGTCTGATGCGGTGGCATTAGTTGCAGATCAATCACCAGAAGAGCAACGCTTAAGCTATCTCGATAAATATTTAAAAGTGAGTGAGTTAATACTCGATGAAGCTAAAGCGTCAGTTGCACAAACGTGGTTTGTTAATAGGCGCTACAAGCAAGTTATTTCACTAACCCAGCAATGCAAAAGTTTAGATTGTAAGCGTTTAAATTTAGCTGCTCAAACTGCTTTTGATAACCTACCAGCTGATGATTTAAGTAGCTACTTTTAATTTTATTGGGATATAAAAATGCATCCAATAGCTAAAATTCTTCTAAAAATAGGCGTATTCGCTAATTTAACAATGGGTTTTACCAGCATAGCTCAAACGAATAATGAGGCTGAATTTGAGGCTTTTCTAAAAAAGCGCCAGAGTGAGTTTAGCCAGTTTGAGCAACAACAAAAGCAAGAATTTGAAGCGTTTGTAAGTGCTTGGCATGATGCGCAAAATGCATATTTAAAACAAGTAACTACAAAATGGCAAGACCCAAATCTGCCAAGTTCAAAAGTATGGGTCAAATACAGTGATGACTTAAATAAACGCACCAGTGTAAATTTTGAAAGTGGTGAAGTGGTGGTTGAGCTATTAAATAGCCGAAACAACGAGCAAGCTGTTGAATATGCAAAAGAGCAATTAAATGAACTTGCTCAAGTCTCGGTTGATAAAACACTTGCAAAGGATCCGGTATATATTGCAGCTAATAATACCATTAACAATAAGAGCTTCACTTCTGCGGGTCAGTCTTTAAATAGAAAAATTGAAAGAAATAAGCCATTAACAACGATTCAACCTAAAAAAATAGCCGAGCAAACGGTGCTTTCTACCGAGATTGTAGAAAAGGTACTTTCTGCCAAGGCGCCTAAAATAATTAAGCAAAAAGACAGAGTAACAATTAGTTATAAGCTGCCTGCTAATACGCTCTCTAATCAAGCAAAACGTTACTTACCTGAGGTTCAGCAACAAGCAAGGCGCTACAATATAGAGCCGGCATTGTTATTAGCCATAATTCATACTGAATCAAGTTTTAACCCATTAGCTCGCTCACCCATACCTGCCTTTGGTTTGATGCAAATAGTTCCTACATCAGCGGGTAAAGACGTGAGTAACTTTTTGCAAGGTAAACCATTACTACTAAGCCCTGAGTATTTATTCCAGGCAGATAATAACGTAGAGGCAGGGAGTACTTATGTGCATATTTTAAGTAATCGTTACTTTAAAAATGTACGTAACGAGCAATCAAGAATTTACATGAGTATAGCTGCTTATAATACTGGCCCTGGCAACGTAGCCAAAACGCTAAGTGGCTCTAAATCACTTAATCAGGCAAGTATTGCAGCTAATTCAATGTCTGCAGAGAAAATTTATACCTTAATGGTTAACAATTTACCTGCGCAAGAAACCCGTAATTACTTACAAAAAGTGGTAAAACGCACCGCTTATTATCAAAAGCAATTGAAAGGAATTTAAAATGAAAAAGTTATTACCTGTTATAGCCGCTTTAGCTTTAGGTGCGTGTTCAAGCACTCAACAAACACAGTCTGAGCCGTTAGCAAAAAATGATTCAGTGCCAAGCTGGGTATTATTACCTGTGTCGGATAAAGGGTTAGCTTCATCATCATGCGTACCTTGGTCTGGCAGTATGTCTACCGACAGAGCACAAGCTATTGCAGCAGCTCGCGCCGATTTATCACAACAGATACAGGTTAAAGCAAGCGTTATGGACAAGCTATATCGACGTAAAGCGCAAAGTAATGATGAGCTAAATGTTGGTGGAACGTTTGAGCAAGTAAGTAAGCAAGTTGCACAGCAAAGCCTTGTGGGTGCTGTGCCGCAAGAAGTTGCTTTTGCTAAATTAGATGGTGTAAAACAGCTTTGTACATTCGTTGTAATGAGCAATACACAAGAAACGTTTAATAACCTGGTCGCTCAATCTGGTAAGCGTTTAGATCCAAGTTCACGCGAAGCTCTTTACGAAGAGTTTAAAGCCCAAAAAGCAATGAAAGATCTTGAAAAAGAGTTAGATAATTTAAATAAATAATAGAAAATTCTTTATTACTAGGGCGTGTTGATCTTTGTGGTATGAAGAACAAACAGCATGAAGATAAAGTATAATTGAATTCGCCAGAAAACTTTACACCGAACCTACATGCCAAGATTAATGTTAACAGACGGGACATGGAATGTCTTATCAAAAGTAATGTACTTAAGTGGTCGAATTTATAATAAGCCCGACCAAAGAAAAACGCTCGAAGGCATACTGTATAAGATGCGCACAGGTATTCCATGGCGAGATTTACCTTCTGATTTTGGCCGTTGGAGTGCTATCTACAGACGGTTTAATTTATGGTCCAAAAAAGGGATTTTGAATGAACTGTTTCGCGCATTATCTCGTGATGCGGACATGGATTGGGTCTTCATTGATGGCAGTATTGTCAGGGCTCATCAACATAGTTGCGGTGCAAGAACTGCTGACAATGAATCAATTGGAAAGAGCCGAGGTGGAAATTCTACGAAAATTCATCTTGCAGTCGATAGCGGAGGATTGCCTGTTTATTATGAATTATCCTGTGGAAATACGCATGATATCGTCCATGCAGAGTCACTCGTAGCTAATTGCCCAACAAGTAATATGGTTGTCGCAGATAAAGGCTACGACAGTGAAAAACTGAGAGCGTTTATTCGTGATAATAACGCTACTCTCGTTATTCCACGTAAGGGCAACCGTTTAGTAGGCAATGAAGATATTGACTGGTGCATGTACAAATATCGGCACTTGGTTGAGAATGCATTTGGCCGTATTAAGCAATATAAAGGGATAGCCACGCGGTATGAAAAGCTTGAACGAAATTATCATTCAATGCTCGCTTTAGCATTTACTATGATGTGGCTACCAATGTGGGCTGATTGATATATGTACTACAAAGATCAACAGCCCTAGCAAAATCGTTTGCATTTTAAACGATATACTGAGTTTCGGGCATACCTATCCCTGTTAGCTTGTTGAGTGCTTTGAGCATGGCGTATGTCTCCCCAACTTGTGCATTGTAATTTCGAAGCGTGAGTGAAGCGCCTAGTAGTTGTTTTGCGCGATACTTAGCGGTCTCCGACAATGAACGCCTGTGGTAACCATATTTTCGTTTCCACTTTTTGTTCGAACCATAGAGCTTTTGGCAACCAACCGCCAGATTACGTGGATGACCTTTTTCCCAGAAGGCGGCTCCTTCACGTGGAGGGATTAGTAGAGGTATCGCTTTCTTAACCCTAATCGCCCTGTGGCACTCCCTTGTATCGTAGGCGCCTTCTCCCGAAATTTCCTTGATGGATCGGCGTGTTCGTTTGAGTAAATTTGGGAGTACTTCCGCATCTGTCACGCCTGAAATATTGTACTTGCGCCAGTTAGTGGTTTTTAGCGAGGCTTCGGCATGTAATCAAAGTTAGTGAATGAATATCCCTGATCTGATCGTAAGATTCTGATTTAGTTCATTCGATTTCCGCAAAAAAGCCCACGCTAATTATAATCAGGCACTGACTGAGTTGAGAGACTAGCGTAAGCTACGAACTGTTAATCAAGTTCGACCACTATTTTACCAATCTGCTGATTGGACTCCAGATAGTGATGCGCTGCTACTATCTCTTCAAATTTAAAGCTTCGATCAATGACAGGATTGAGTGTTCCCTCGGATAAACCCGAGAGGATAAATTGCTTTGCTCTGCGAAAACGCTCGATGTCTTTTATAACTTCAGTAAACACATACCCCCTAACTGTCAGACTTTTACGAAGTGCTATTTTTAAGGGAAAAGGAGTTGTTTCGGGACTTAATGCTCCGTGAACTATTATTGTTCCTTCAGGGCTCATTGCTTCAGCAATTTCAGCTATCTGCGGCCCACTGACAGCATCAAATGCGATTTTTAAATTGTTTTCTCCCAAGATACTTCTCAAGCTATCCAGCAGCGGTTCTTCTTGGGTTGCAATCACATGGGCCGCGCCAGCCTTGAGCACAGCAGCCTTTTTAGCTCCTGTTAGAGTTGTAGCGATTGGGATACCCCCCAGAGCATTCACAATTTGAATCGCAGCCAATCCAACACTGCTCGATGCGGCGGTTATCAGTACTGCATCGCCTTTTTGCACGTTAGCAATTTCGACCAAAGCGCCATAAGCTGTCATGTACTGCATCCAAGCTGCTGCGCCTTCAGCAAAGGTTAGCCCTGCTGGTTTGAGTGCCACATATTCACTTGGTACGACAATCTCTTCTGCGTAGCAGCCGTTCTGAGAAAGCCCCATCTGAGGGACAATACAAACCTCGTCCCCAAGGCGTAAATGATTTACCTCTTCCCCGACTTCAATGACTATCCCGGATGCTTCATAGCCGATTCGCGAAGGGAAGTCAGCCTTTTCTATATAGCTGCCTCGCCTAAACATGGCATCAGCACGATTGAGCCCAACAACTTTGACCGCAATACGTACATCAGTGGCCTGCAAACTTTGACTCGCCAGCGAGTCAATAGTTAATACCTCGGGGCCACCTAATTCATGGAAACGAACAGTTCGAATTAGTTTTCTTGGGCTCATATGCATCCTCAACAATGACTTTTTAAGTAATTACATCAATAACGACTTTACCCATGGCTCCCAACTCTACGGCATTATGTGCATCCATTGCCGTGTCTAGGGAAAAGCGTAACGGATCGAGTAGTGGCTTAATTTGTCCAGCTTCAACAAGAGCCGTAATTTGCCGCAGAATGTCACCATGATGTTTGCGCCCCTCTCCGCTGAGCTGTGGATGTAACACAAAAATCGCTGACAATGTTGCAGAGCGTAATGACGACGGTGCCAGGTTATGTGAACTGAATGCAGCACAGCTTAAAATATGTCCATAATGTGCAATGATATCTAATGAAGCATCGAGTACAGAGCCACCGACAGTGTCGTAAATGATATCGAATCCTTTGCCTTGGGTGTATGCGTCCACGTACTCAGCAGGGCTTGCAGTGTGATAATCAATTGGCGTGGCACCTAGCGCCTTGAGCAGTTGTTGTTTTCCAGTCGACGCAGTGGCATAAACGTCGGCACCTAAGGCCTTAGCAATTTGCACAGCTACATGCCCAACTCCGCCAACTCCACCTTGGATAAGGACTTTCTGGCCCGCTTTAACATTCGCCTTGTCAACCAAACCTTCCCAAGCGGTAAGTGCAACCAGAGGTAAAGCCGCAGCTTCACGCATGGACAAATTTTTCGGTTTGAGAGCAAGTAACTCAGCATCTACGTTGGCATATTCAGCCAATGATCCTTGCAATCCTCGCACTCCGCCAGTCAGACCATAAACGGCATCGCCTATTGCAAAGTCGGTGACGCCGTCGCCGACAGCAACAATTTCTCCAGTTAAATCGGTGCCAAGTACTGCGGGCAATTCCGGCATGGCGTAAGGAGCGATACCTTGGCGGATCTTGTAATCAATAGGATTGACTCCACTTGCAAATATTTTTACTTGCACCTGACCTGCTGATGGAGAGGGTAAGTTAATCAGGGCATCCCGGAATACTGTATCCTCTTCATAGCTATCTAATACCAAACCACGCATTTGTCTGTTTAACGCTGTCATCAATAACCTCACAAACTGAATATTCAGCGGGTGGTTAAATCACCCGCTGGTTAATCGGTCTTTTATTAAACGAATTAAAACTCTTGAACAGTTGGGCGCAGAACAATCTCGTTGATATCCACATCCGCAGGCTGCTCAATTGCGTATGCGATAGCACGAGCAACAGATTCAGATGGAATTTCATTTTGCTGATAAAAATCTTTTACAAAGGCTGCACCTTGAGTATCTGAACTTCCATGTTTTAATTCAGATTCGACTGCACCTGGTGAAATGATTGTTGAACGAATTTTACCGCCAACTTCATGGCGTAAGCCTTCGGCAATAGCGCGAACAGCGAATTTGGTTCCGCTGTAAACCGTGCCGCCGGGACTGAATACTTTGATACCCGCTACGGAAGAAATATTGATAAAGTGGCCTGCTCCCTGAGCCTGAAAGATCGGAAGCGCTGCGGCTACTCCATACAGCAGACCTTTAACGTTGATGTCAATCATGCGATCCCATTCGTCAACTCGAGTCTCAGCTAACGGTGCAATCGCCATTAACCCTGCATTATTGATAACCACATCAACTTTACCGAAGCGCTCTTGTGCAAGATTTACAAGGGCCTTCACTTCGTCCTGGCTAGTCACATCTGTCGCTTGAACCGCAACTTCTCCGCCCGCTGCACGTATGTCAGCAGCAATAGCTTCAAGCTTCTCAATGCGTCGGGCACCTAAAACAACAGATGCGCCAAGGCTGGCTAAATGTCTTGCCGTGGTCTCGCCTAAACCGCTGCTACCACCAGTGATAACAACGACCTTACCGCTGATGTTATTTGCTAAAACACTGCTCATAGTTAATATCCTCAAATAAGTTGAATGACGTTGTCTAAATAACAAGCAAAGTATCTCTTACCTTCAAAAATCAATAAATGGAAATATTTTAATTTCACAATTCCATATTTTGGAATAATATTTATGTATTTATTTCAAACCTGAATGTGACTGTGATGCTTAACAGATTGGAAATGCTCCGGATATTTTGTACTGCTGCTGAGTCTCGCAGCTTTAAAGAAGCGGCTAACCGTCTGGGAATTTCTCCTCAGGCAGTGACGCGAGCAGTGAAGGAGTTAGAGCGATTGCAAGGGGAGCTTTTATTTCATCGAAATACTCGACACATACAAGTGACCCTAGTTGGAGAAAAATTTGCTTTGATAGCAAAAGAACGCCTGCGCGCTGTAGATGAATTGTTTCAAACAAGCGCCCCTAACTCGGGTAATGAATTACAAGGGCGTGTTCGTATCGCAGCGCCTGTTGGTTTTGGTCATAAGTGCTTAATGCCTGTGTTACTGGAACTTTCAACAATACATCCTCAACTAGATATAGACCTGACACTCAGTGACGAGCGCGTGGATGTAGTTGACGAAAAAATAGATATTGGGATTCGTATCGGCTTCATGAGAGATAGTCGATTTATTGCCCGCCAGCTCACCAAAATTAATATGTATGTCGTGGCTTCGCCTGACTTAATAAATAGAGTGGGAAGGCCTGCGTCTATTGAAGAACTAAACCACTTGCCGGTTACAGGGTTAGTAGATCGCAATACGGGAAAGCTTTGGCCATGGGTTTTTTCCATGGACAGACAGTGGACGCCATCCATAACACGTTTTCGAAGTGCCGACACCGAAGCTGAATTAATGGCTATACAAAATGGACTGGGGTTTGCTCAAATTCCTGACTTTTTGGCCCAAGACTTATTACGCCAAGAGAAACTTGTGAGAGTGTTAGAAGAGATCGAGCCTGTGCCTTGGGATTTATATATTTATCGCCCTCAACGTGGTCCAGTACCACAACGTATTCGATTGGTTTTTGATCACTTGGTGTCAAGATTGAGTGTCCGCTAATGGGGATGTAACACGTTTCTGGACAAAAACGTTTCAGAGGCGAATTGCGGCTCTTTGTCAAAAACGGCCATTATTTCAAGTTAAGCCTATGCCTTTTAGATTATTCAACTTTACATAAGCTAAAGTGTTCTTATCTTCTAGATAATAGTAGGTAAGATAAAGGATGACTACTCTACTCTAGTGTACTGTCTGGCTCCATGAAGTCTTCTAAAAACCAAGCTGAAAACTCATGCCGACCCTCTACATCCGCTTTGACATATATACTAGAAGCCTGCTGACGAACTGTTTTTTCTTTGGTATCTCTTACACCACTAATTTCTCTAAAACTCAATCCCTTCAGCATTAACATAGCAACTTCTTGTTCACTTTTTGTCAGTCTCCACTGATTAAACTGTTCATTTATGACTTCACTGTACTTTATACGAGCGCGCTTCATTTCTTCCGAAATATTTTTTAGTTGAATGCCCGATTTATCTAATTCACTTTTCAACTGTTTAATACGCTTTGTGCGGTTTGAAATATCTCGAACCAAAAAAACAAAACCAATCGCTGAAGCTAAAACAATCAAGCTTTCTTCGACAATATGCCAAGTTGGAACACCTAAAGAAATATCAGTAATTACATCAAAAAAATTGAGTACCATTATTATAGCTAGAAGCACCGCTATCGATTTATCTTTCATTTAAAATCAACCAGTTAAAAAGTCTATGGGACATTTGTCTCATGAATCTACAACACATGCCTGACGTAAAAACTAAACATTATTTGTAAGGTAACTTCACTTTACAAACCATTCAAGGCAACTATCCCAGTTAGCCTAACAAGAGTCAGTAACAAATGATAGCAACCTCATATCGATTATTCTCATTAATAGCGTCAATGTTGTTAACTGTTTTAAGCATGCATATTCAAGCTGAACAAGTCACCAATTCAGTGATCGCCATTTCACAATTGGGAAATTTTAAACATAAGTTCCAAACCGTACATCGGGTTGACAGTATGGAGATAGAGCAAGTGCTTGGAGAAGTATCCTTCAAACCTAAATCCAGTTTCAAAGTACAACTGCCTTTTACACCGCAACAAATATCTTTTTTATACAATCCGGGTGTTAAGGTAAGTAAAGGACAAAAAGTAGCTAGAATAGAAGGGCCAGAAGTAAATCACTTCTTAGAAGAAATAGATGCCAGTAAATCAATACTTTTAAAAAGTAAGAAGCATCTTGAGTCTGTTAAAAATTATGCAAATTCGAAAACGATAAAAAGTGCTGAATGGTTAGACATCAACAAAACCTATCTTCAAGCAAAGTTAAGTTTTGAACACTTAAGCCATGCACTACAACAATTAGCCATCGATAAGAACGGCGATATTTTTATAATCAGTCCTTCTAATGGTCAACTTGAGTATACGAACGAACAATCACCATACCTTTTTGAAATAATTCCTTCCCATAATGTTTTTGTAAAATCTTCGCTATTAGCTAGCAATGTAAAAAATGTTAACTCATTTAAAACTGAAGATAATTGCATACTAAAAGTAGAAAATGTTGACGAAACAATCAGCCGTTATAAGCAAACAGTATGGAGTAGTTTCGACTCATCGTGTGAGCTTAAACTCGGGCAACAACTGTTACTAACACCTATCGTTTTAATTGAAGGTATTAAAGTCCCTCACCAGTCATTATTCGAACTCAATAACAAAAGCTATGTTGCAGTAAAACGAGGACAAGAAATAAACTTAGTTAAGGTCATTATTATTGGCAATGAGAATGATAGCTACATTGTTCAATCTGACAATCTAACACCTCAAGCCGAAGTACTTAGCTCCTTTGTTAGCATTGCCCAAGGTCTATTTCTCGGGCTGGGAGAATAAACGATGATAAGTGCGGTGATCAGGTTTTCTCTTATTCAACGAATTTTTATTACTATTTTGACTTTGCTCGTGACTGCTGCAGGAGTCAACGCTTGGTTTAATTTGCCAATTGATGCTTTTCCCGACATTTCTCCTACCCAAGTAAAAATCGTCTTAAAAGCACCGGGAATGACAACTTCGGAAATAGAAACTCAAATTACACGTATTGTCGAAACAGAGTTACTCGGTATTCCATCTCAAAAGATTCTTCGTTCAACCACAAAATATTCTATTACTGATATTACACTTGATTTTGAAGAAGGCACTGATATTTATTGGGCGAGACAACAAGTAAATGAAAGGCTGATGAATATTTGGGCTGAACTCCCAGAGGGTATTTCTGGTGGTCTTGCTCCTATGAGTACGCCTCTAAGTGAAATTTTTATGTTTACAGTTGATAATCCAAACTTAAGCCTTCAACAGCGACGTGATATTTTGGACTGGCAGATCAGACCGATTCTTCGAACAGTTGAAGGCGTCGCAGATGTAAACAGTTTAGGCGGCTATGTAAAAACATATGAAATAACACCAACTACTTTGAAAATGAAATCACTAGACGTTTCTTTTAGTGATATTGAACAAGCCGTAATAGCTAACAATTTAAATGGAGGACTTGGCCGAATAAACAAAGGTAACGACAATTTTGTTGTTCGAACACAAGGACAATTTGAAAAAATTGATGATATACGTCAGTTAGTTATAAAAAACAACCAACAAGGAATAATCAGGTTAGCCGATGTTGCAGCAATCAACGAAGGAAGTTTAATACGTTATGGTGCAGTGACACATAATGGTGAAGAGGCCGTACAAGGCTTAGTTATTGCGCTAAAAAACAGTAATACCGACCAAGTAGTAAGTTCAGTTAAAGAAAAACTTTTAGAACTAGAGCGCTCACTACCTAGTGGCACTACTATCAATGTCTTTTATGACAGATCTAATTTGATTAGTACTGCTATTGAAACCATCACAAATGCATTAGTTCAAGCTGTAGTGCTCGTTATCATATTGCTAGCCTTATTTCTTGGCAACTTTAGAGCGGCACTAATTGTCTCTATATCCTTGCCGGTGGCAGCTCTTGCTACTTTTATATTAATGAGCCATTTTTCCATATCAGCAAATTTAATGAGTTTAGGAGGCTTAGTTATTGCTATTGGTATGCTTGTTGATTCATCTGTTGTCGTTGTTGAAAATACTGTAAATAGGCTTTCAGAAAACAGCAAACTTCCTAAGCTGCATGTTATTTATAGAGCATGTAAAGAAGTTTCTGTGCCAACTGTATCAGGAACATTAATTGTCGTTATTGTTTTTTCCCCTCTATTAACTCTTTCAGGGTTAGAAGGGAAGCTGTTTACGCCTGTTGCATTGACGATTGTTTTTGCGATGTTATCTGCGCTAGTTTTAGCGTTTACTTGCATCCCGGTGCTAGCTTCAATGATACTGAAATCAAATGAAGCGAGTGAGCCTAGCTTCATCAAATCATTACAAATACAGTACAAAAAGTCGCTATTAAGCGTTATTAATTCACCTAAATCAGCATCATCGATAGCTTTTTTGGTGTTGATCACAAGCATTTTTGCCTTTGTAAGTTTGGGGAAAAGTTTTATGCCTACGTTGGATGAAGGAGACATCATTGTTCAACTAGAAAAGTCGCCATCTATTACCCTGCAATCCTCTCTAAATATTGATACCCAAGTAGAGAAAGCACTACTAAAACAAGTACCTGAAATACTTCAAATTGTAGCCAGAACTGGATCAGATGAGCTTGGCCTAGATCCTATGGGCCTAAATGAAACGGATATATTCATGGAGTTGAAGCCTCAAAATGAGTGGCGCTTTGATACCAAGCAACAGCTAATCGAAGATATACGCAACGTATTATCAAATTACCCCGGTATGAACACGAATTTTACTCAACCTATTCAAATGCGGGTAACTGAAATGCTAACTGGCACTACAGGCGATGTATCAATAAAAGTTTTTGGGGATAAAGTCCAAGAATTAGCAAATATCGCTGAAAAAATGAAAGTGTTAGTAAGCCAAGTATCTGGTAGTCAAGACATACAAACAGCATTGATAGAGGGTGGAAAATACATTCGCATTTCATTAAAACCTGAAATAGCTCATCAATTTGGTTTAACCACTAAAGCATTAACTGATTTTCTAAAGCCACAACTTGAAGGCTCACAAATATCTAAACTAGTTACCGTTAATAAATTTACGCCTATTGTTTTCGGTGCTTCGTCGAAGCACAAAGCAAGTCAGATTGGCTCAATAAATGATTTGAAACAAGTATCTGTTTTAATGCCTGATAATACCATTTTACCTCTAGAGAGCGTCGCTGACATTAAGGGGTTCTAGGGATTTTCCCCTCTAAAGTAACATAGAACGCTACAGGTATTATATTATATGGTCTGTGGCGGTGGGTTACCTTCCAATATTCTGCCATCTTATATAAACACCATCAATCATATTGGCGTTTATTCATCATGGCAATTAGTAATGAACTCTCGATTCTGACTCAGGCAGAACAACGAGACTTGTATTCAGCACCTCAGTTTTCTATTGAGGAACAACGTTTGTATTTTTCGCTAAACGATGTAGAACAGGCCGAATGCCGTACTATCAGGCTTACTAAACATCGTTGTTATTTCGTGGCGCTTCTGGGCTATTTTAAATCTAAGCCAGTGATCATTGCTCCGAGTTTCCGTGATATCAGTATCGACATGCAGTTTATTGCCTCCCAAATTCAAAGAGGTAAAGGGATCAGGCCTTTCAGTGTCAGTAAAATGCAGCGTGACCGTATTTACTCAAGGATACTGCGTCTACTAAATTACAATAAGTGGAATGAAAAACAGCACCTCAATGCTCTGTGCCACCACCTGGTTTACATTGGTCATGCCTGGCTGGAGCCTCGACACCTCTTTGATGCGGCCATTGAATACCTTGCCAGCCATAACATTGCCATTCCTAAGTACTCCGTGCTTCAAAGACTGATAAGCCGCACAATGCAACAGGTCAGAAAAGACCTGACGCTCCAACTGAATCAACTTACCAGTAATGAACTTAACGTCTTTCTGGACAACATAATCACTACTAAAGACGACGGGCTGAGTCTGAGCCATCTCAGGGGTGGTGCCAAAAGTCTGACCGTGCCTGAGCTTAAAAAAGAGCTCGCCATTTACCACCGGTTAGCACCATGGCACACGCAAATAAATGACGTTGTGGACAGGCTCAATCTGTCGCTAAAAAATCGACAACACTTCAGCGGCCTTATTGATTACTACGGCAGTAAAGTGCGGCGCTTCAAACGCTCACAGCAGCACCTGTGGTTACTGTGTCATCTGACAGAGCGCATGCAAC
>NZ_JAMXSK010000029.1:0-46786 GCF_024124645.1 Pseudoalteromonas sp. Ps84H-4
CCTCTAAAAAGCAAATTCCCATAGCATAAATAGCACCAACTCTGACACACCGAGCAGGTAGCGCCTCAGTCCAACAAGCGATTATGCAACACAAACTGCGTGTCGCATAAATACTAAAATGTTATGTGCTTTCAGTAGTTGGCAAGAATCGAGTAAAGGAATACAAGTGAACTTTTTAGAATTAGATGTAAAACTTCAAGCAGCCATCGTTTCAGCTATTACTTCTCTTTTTATATTTGGACTAGGTTGGTTGTTTAAAGTCTTCCATGAAAATTATTCATTAAATTACAAACTTCAAAAAGAATATAAATTCGAACAAAAGAAATTACTAAAAGAAGAGATTGTGAAAACAAAAGTACCTTTGTTAAATGCCGCAGAGGAGTTTAACTACAGGATGTTTAATTTTAATAAAAATATTTCTAAGGGTTACCATAACATTAGTGAGAAAGAGTGGTTCCAGACAAACCAATACTACCTCAACAGCTTCATATATAGGTTTCTTGTTTTAATTCACTTCTGCATAAAAACAGAAGAAGACTTATTATCTATGGACTCAACGGTTGCAGATGAAGAAGATATTACTTTTTTACTTTATGTAAAAACATTTAAAAATATTTTTTGTGAATCCAACTTATTAACTGAATTGGGGTATAAGCAAGATGATGATTCGAACCACTTTTACCGTAATGAACTTAAAGGATTTAGCGGATGGGTAGTAAGTAACAACAAAGTTATTGAATTTGATGATTTTGTTCCTAAGTTAAAACACAGTTACGATCCGCTTAGACGAGTCATCGAGTATTTTTCTAAAATTGACAATGATGATAAAGATAAAACCTTAAATATACTTCGGTGTACACACCTTCTATCTATATGCTTTTTAAACGAATTTGGACATTCCTATCAACAGACTGATAAAGGTAAAATAAAAAAATTGAATCAAAGCTATAAAGATAAAATCAAAATAAAGGCGAGCTTTCTTAACTTTTTAGATGATAGCAAGTTAAAGAAGAAAGTTTTATCAAACTTTAAAGCAGGCTTAGCCAATTAGCACATAACAAGCGCATTAAGCACGGGACTGCTAAAGTTTGGCTCGGTTCCGCTCCGCTTCACATTTTAGCCAAACATTAATCAGCCCCTTATGCGGGCGTTAGGTGTTACGTATGGATACGTCAGTAAGTTTTAAGTCCAATATGTTCAAACCCTTTTTACCAGATGACTCTCAGGTTAACCCTGAGGTTTATGGGGCAGAACTGGCTTTTTGGATTAGTAAAAAATTAGCTCAAAAAGGTATCGTTACTTCTTACCCTGAGAATGAAGATTGGGGCTGGTATGTGGAACACTTTTTGGGTGACAACGAATATAGATTATGTTGTGGCAACGTAGAAGGTTCGCAGACAGAGTGGCAATGCTTTCTTGAGCCATATGCCAAAGGTTTTTTCGGTAGAAATAAGGCACCTCTCGAATTAGCTAAGCCTTTAATAGATGCAGTTCGACAAATTCTAGAAGAAACCGATGACATCACTGATATTAAGTGGTCTAGCGTAGGTAACACCTAACAAGCCAATGCAGGCAGGGACTTTTAACCGTTGGCTCGGTTCCGCTTCGCTTCACATTTTAGCCAACATTTAAAAGCCCCTGATTGGGGCGTTAGGTTACCCAGGAAGTCATGCGCAGATTCTTAAATGTGAGCAAACAACGACAAAAGGAATTGGAAGCCCAATTTCCAAACCTTATTGACTTAGTTCAAGTTAATGAAACTACAGAATATACGTATCTAGCTGTTTCCATTTTTGATCATTGGCTTACACGCGAAGAGTCAATGGATTTGTTAGCTGATCTTGATAGAAACGAAATTGAGCGCAGAACTTCAATATTTGATGAGTTTAACCAGTTATTATTGGAAAAAACTGAGGTTTTGACATTTCGCTTTCGTGGGATGAATGGCGATAAACCCAAGTTTAAATCTTTTGTATCAAAACAAGCGCAAAGTTCCTACATAAGGCAAACAGATATGGGAATGTATAAAACTCTTCTGCCAGAGCTTAACGCTGTTTACTTTGAAGGTTATGACGACACTAATATTTTCTATCTACAAGATTTAACTGTTAAGTCATTCATTGAGTCTTGTGCAAGTAAAGTAGGTTTACATTGTTTGGAGCATTGGTAACCTAACAAGCGCATTAAGTGAAGGGACTGCTAACAGCTTGCTCGGTTCCGCTCCGCTACACAGTTTAGCAAGCTATTATCAGCCCCTTATGCGGGCGTTAAGTGCTATGGAGAGTATCGTTGTCAAAACTGATTTATCATTATTCTGATGCAAATGCTTTAAAGTCCATAATCGAAAACAAAGAAATATGGCTCACAGGTCACTCATTTTTAAATGATGAAATGGAATTTCATGAAGGTTTTGATCTTCTAAACAAGAATATTGGCAAAGTAGTCGAACAGAACAACTTTACAGAAAGATCTAAACAAATACTCAGTGAAATTACGGATCATGTTTCAAGTAGCTTAGTGTTTTCTTGCTCATTCTCTTCCGAACCTGATTTACTGTCACAGTGGAGAAGCTATTGCCCGCAAGATGGAGGCTTTTCTATTGGCTTTGATAAAGAGTTATTGCAAAAAAGTATCTGCGGTCATAATCCGACAGGCAATATAAGACGTTTTGATGATTGTATTTATGACGAATCTGAAAAGCTAAGGCAAGCTGAAGTAATAGCTGATGGTTGTTGTAAGGGCATAGACCTACACTTTGAAAAAATGGGTAGGGATGTTTTCTATAATACGTTCCTGGAGTTTCTTTTCTATAGTTTCCGTTGTAAAAATAGTCACTTTATTGAAGAAAAAGAAGTTAGAGTTTTCACTTATGCTCACAATAAATTTGAAAGGATAAGTATCAATGACGGTTCTGGCTTCCCTGCAATAGAATTCTTTTCAAAAGAAAATGTTCAGTTTAGAACAAACAAAAACATATTTATTCCATACTTGAAGCAAAGCTTTCCGATTGAAGCTATAAAAGAAATCTATGTGGGTCCATGTAAAAACCGAGATGTTGTCGTTCAAGGTCTTCAATTGTTTCTTCAAAATTTAGGGCTAATAAATCAAGTTAATATAATTCTTTCAAATATTCCATATAGGCGCTTTTAGCACTTAACAAACGGTTTAAAGTGGACAAAATTCAGTTGGCTGGTTTCGCTCCGCTTACAATTATAGCCAACTAAATTTTGCCCATTAACCGGGCGTTATACCTAAAGGAAAGTCATGTCATTAAAATCAAATTTTGAGCTGATGGCAGATTACAATCAGTGGATGAATAAAAGCATCTATCTAGCCGCATCCAAATTGAACGCCGATGATCTATCTAAAGATCGAGGAGCATTTTTTGGATCAATCATCGGCACGCTTAATCACATTCTCGTTGGAGACATAATCTGGCTCAAGCGATTTGCTGATCACCCATCAAAATTGAAAACTCTTGATTACGTTCGGGATCTTAATACCCCAAAAGCCTTGGGCGCCATTTTGTACCCTGAATTTAAAAATCTTGAGAGTGCGCGAATCAAAATGGATGAGGTTATCCGAGATTTTGCACATGAACTTACAGACGAAGCATTGGAATCGAATCTGTCGTATAGCAATACCAAAGGTGAGCCGTTTAACAAAAAATTTGGTCACCTTATTCAGCATTTTTTCAATCATCAAACTCACCACCGTGGGCAAGCTTCCACTCTTCTTAGCCAAGCAGGTGTTGAGGTTGGTGTTACTGATTTACTGGTCAAAATTCCAAATGCGTAAAAGGTATAACAAGCACATCAAACACGTTCCGGCCGCAAAAAGCGCGGCCTCCACTGGACAGCCTACGCTTCGCTTCGGCTGCCGTTTATGCGGGCGTTACTGATTAAATACTCTAACGTGTTTTTGTCCAAAAATGATTTAAAACCACAGGCTTCAACTCACTATTGGTAAATATTTAAGACTAACAACATGTCTTACACTATTTAGGCAGGTTTTGGCTTTACGTTCTGTATAGCACTTTGATTACATGCCAACCAAAGCGCGTTTTCACTAAATGTGGCTCTAAGATTTCGCCGCTGAAAGCTACTTTGTCAAACTGTGGCACCATTTGACCGCGTCTAAATTCACCCAAATCGCCGCCTTTTTTACCCGACGGACAGGTTGAATATTTTTTAGCTAGCGTCTGAAATTTAGCACCCTTTTTAAGTTGCTTGATAATGTCTTCAGCTTGTTCTTTGTGCTTAACAAGAATGTGCAGTGCGTGCGCTGTATTTGCCATGGGAAATCTCGAAAATTAAAACGCGCGCATTTTATCACGGCAATCAACACTGAGCCACTGCGGCTATTTATGTTTACTCGTTGCCTGCAAAAAACCTTTAATCAAACAAAATTGCGCTAAATAATAACTACACATGATTGCGATATCTGCATGTATTATTTCAAAATAAAAGCGGTTTAGGCCAAGTACAGAGTCTGATACAACAAACACTGCGCCACCTAGCACTAATAAACCGTTCGATTTATCTGTCATCCAAGTTAGGCTTGCCATTATAGTGAGCACCAACATATAGAAAAGCACGGGAATGAGCATGTCATTTAAGTTTGGATAGAATAAGCAAAAAACAATGATGGCCAAAAATAGATAAAGGAGTACAACGTCTAGTCGCCAATTTTTAATTGGCAACATGGTAATAATATAAAAAGCGTGACTTACAAAGAATGCTGCTAAACCGCTAATAAACAACTGCCCACTATCGATGGCAAGTAGCACATCACCTAGTGCGGAAAAAATAAGTGCAAACAATAAAGTAATAAAAGTGCGATTTTGTAACTGACTGCGTGCTTTTAATACCATCACAATCAATATACCGATTGGTAAGGTTTTAAAAAGCGCTAGTAAAGGCTGAGGCCATGCTGGTTGTAAGATCAGTAAAGCAATGTAAACCGTGCTTAAAATTAGAAAGAGAATGTTCATATTGTTATTATTGTTATTTGTTCCCAATAACGAGAATAGCAAGCTTTACTTTAAATGTTTATAAAAAATGCTGCTTTTGTTTTTTGGTCAGTAACTTACATTGTGTTTGTTGACCAAAAAACCGATAACGATTACGGCCAAGCCAATCATACATACGATCGCGAAAGCCTTTTGGCAGTAGCTTGAAAACGTTAGCCAAAGAGAATGGAAAACCTAATTGTGTTGCGATAAATAACACAGCGTCACTTTGTTTGTATAGCTGGTTTTTATCAATGACTAACATTGAGGAAAGTGGATCTTTAACTTTGTGAGCCTTTAATAAACGCTCACCTTTATCGCTTTGCATGGGGCATAACTTAAAGGTTATTTGCTTATCAAAGCGAACAATAAAACGAACACAAAAATGGCACAGATTGCACTGACCATCAAACAGTATGACTGGGCAGTGAGTTTGCAAAATTAACCGCTTACTTGCACAACTTGTTTACCGGTAAAGCCACCAGCAAGTTGTTTATTTAATGCCGCTGAAACAGCCTCGGCGGTAAAGTCTACGGCATGGATTTGCGGCAATTTGATCTCGCCACGAGCTGCATTATCGAGTAATAAGTTACCCATAAAACTCAGCTTTTGTTGCGCACATAAGCTATTTGCAAGCCACGCTCCACCTAACGATACAATGCCAATATTTGGTGCGCGTCTAAACATAAGTTCTTGTTCAAACTTAGGTAACTCATTTAAACAGGCAATACGGCCACAAAAGCGCATTAGCTCAACGTTACGAATGGTAGTATCGCCACCAATACAATCAAGCACCGCATCAAAGCCTTGAGGACCTAATTCACGGCGAATTTTATCTTCAAGTTTTGGGTCTTTGTAATCAAACACCACATCAGCACCTAATTGCTTAAGTAACTTATGATTGTGTTTGCTGGCAGTGGTAAATACGGTTGCGCCACGTTGCTTAGCAAATTGAATAGCAAATTGGCCAACGCCACCTGCCCCTGCGTCGATAAACAGTGAATCCCCTTCGCTCAGCTGCAACTTATCAAGGGCAATTAATGCCGTCATACCTGAACAAGGTAAGGTTGCAGCGTCTGCAGGTGATACGTTATCTGGCACAACCGATACCGCATAATTAGGCACCGTGGTGTATTCAGATAACACACCTTGATCACCAAGGCTAGCATGCCATACAACGCGTGCACCTACACCAGGGAATACACCTTTATTTGCCTGAACAACCACCCCAACAGCATCATGACCTAATACATGCGGGTAATGCCACTTACAAAAACCTTGTTTTGCAAAGTTGGCATCAACATGATTTAAGCCCACATATTCAACTTTTATCAAAAGCTCATTGCCTTCAGGGCTCGGTACTGGCAAAGAAAGCTCAGCTAACGCAATTGCGTCGTTGGGCTCAACCACTGCTAGCGCGCGCATTGTTGACGGAAGATCTGTAGTTTGTTGAATATGCGACATTTAATACTCTGGGTTAAAGGTTGTTTAGTTCAAAGCTCCAACGACCATTAAACGCTTGATAAGCACTTACTTTGGCCTGCAATGAAGCAATTGTTGAATCAACAGCGTTCTCTTGCGCTATTAAAACATCCTGTCTCGCATCTAACAACTCTAAGTAAGGAATTTGTCCTTCTTGATACATTGCTTGAGCTTGACCAAATGCTTTATTCGCATAATTAAAACGCTGATCAGCATAATTTAACTGTTGCTGCTGTTTGACTAGTCTTTGCAAACTAAGTTCACTATCGCTAATCGCTTTTAATACTTTACTTTGATAGTCACTGTAAGCGGCTTCACTTAAAAACTGCTGTGCATCACGCTGAGCTAATAATGCAGGATAGCTGAGCAATGACCATTCAACTTTTGGCGTTACTTGCCATTGTTGCACGGTATCTTCTAAACCATTGCTGGTTAAACTCACCACACCTGCAAACCCTGCCAGACTAATATCTGGCAAAAGTGCTTTTGAGGCTGCAACACTCAATGAATGGGCCTGACTAAACTGATATAAAGCACTGGTGATATCTGGTCTGAGAGCCATTGCTTCGCTGGCTTTACTAAACGACACGTTAAACTCGTGGCTTAATAATTCAGGCTCTTCAATCAATGTTATGTCGCTTGCAAGTCGGCCGGTTAGCACCGCTAGGGTTGCTAAGTCGCGATATTGCAAGTAACTAAGCTCAGGAATAAGCGCTTGTTGCTGCTTTAACTGCGCGAGGGTGCGGTTAAGATCAAGCTCATTTGCAACCCCCTCTTCTACTCGCGCTTTGAGCACATCAATACTTTGCTCGAGTGCTTCGATTTGCATCTCAATGATAGCTTGCTTTTGCACATTACCTTGATAGCTGACATAGCCTTGCACCACAGCAGAAACCACTTCAACCTGTAATGCTCTTAACTGCTCTGCTTGGTTTAGTGCACCTGCATTAGCAGCATCGACTAACGCGGTAATGCGACCAAATAAATCAAGTTGCCAATTAACATTAACCCCCGCGTTTGATTGGCGGGTAATTGCGCCATCTAAGCTACTGCGCTCTGCGCCTATGCTTAGGCTGCCCTGCGGATAATAATCCGTACGGGCTGCACCTAAACGGGCAATGGCTGCATCAAGTTGAAGTTGGCTAGTTTTTAGGTCGTGATTCATTGCTAATGCATCAGTCACTAAATTGTTTAACTGCGGCGAATCCAAACGGCGCCACCAGTTATTTTCGCTCGCACCTTCGTTTTGTGCACCTATTTGTGTATCGCTAACAAATTGTGTCAGGCTCACTTGCTGCTCTTGCATATCGACGCTTTGTGCGCAGCCTGCCAGTGCACCGGCTAACAGCATCGCACTGACTAGTTTGCCTTGTTTAAAGAGTGCATGAAGAGGCTTATGCATCGTGTTGCTCCTTCTGCGATTTTTTAGTAACTAACATATAAAACACCGGAGTAAACAATAAGCCGAACACAGTTACACCAATCATGCCTGAGAACACTGCGTTCCCCATGGCATGACGCATCTCAGCACCAGCACCTGTTGCTAAAACAAGTGGTACAACACCTGCCGTAAAGGCAATTGATGTCATTAAAATTGGGCGAAGTCGTAAGCGACACGCTTTGATGATAGCTTCAAGGTGAGACATCCCCCCTTTATGCTGATCTCTTGCAAACTCAACCATCAAGATGGCGTTTTTACTTGCTAGTGCAACCAGTACGATGAGTGCGATTTGCGTGAAGATGTTGTTGTCATCACCGACAAACCACACACCTAACAAGGCCGAGAAAATCGTCATAGGCACAATCAAAATAATAGCCAGTGGTAATCTTAAGCTCTCGTATTGCGCCGCAAGTACCATGAACACAAGCAATACAACGAGTGGGAAAACATACACCATGGTATTACCCGCTAATATTTGCTGATAAGTTACTTCCGTCCACTCAAACTCAATACCATTTGGTAATGTCTCAGCAAGGATTGCTTCAATCGCATGTTGTGCTTGGTCAGAGCTATAACCTGGTGCTGGGCTACCATTTAATTCAGCTGTAGGATAACCGTTATAGTGCATCACTCGATCTGGCCCTGTTGTTGGTGTGACCGTTAACACAGAGCCTAATGGCACCATCTCACCCATGCGGTTACGAACTTTAAGATTCAAAATTTGCTCAGGATCTTGGCGGTAATCAGCATCAGCTTGTGCATTAACCTGATAGGTACGACCAAACAAGTTAAAGTCATTCACGTACATAGAACCTAAGTACACTTGTAAGGCATTGAATACTTCATCAAGTGGAATACCTTGGATAAGCGCTTGCTCACGGTCAATGTCGATATCCATTTGTGGCACTTGAATTCTAAAGCTTGAGTAGAGGCCCATTAATGCTGGGTCTTGCTGTGCTTTAGCAATGGTTGCTTGTAAGCTATTAAAGAGTGCTTCAAAGCCTTTATTAGCACGGTCTTCAATTTGTAGTTTAAAGCCACCTGTTGTACCTAAACCTTGAATTGGCGGTGGCGGGAATACCGCAACAAACGCTTCATCAATACTGGCAAACTTTTGATTTAACTGAGCCGCAATTGCCATTGCCGACATACTCGGATCTTGACGCTCTTCAAAAGGGGCAAGCGGAGTAAATACAATGCCGCTATTAGGACTATTTGTGAAACCATTCACCGATAGACCAGGAAACGATACTGTGTTTGCAACACCCGGTACTTGTAATGCAATTTTTTCCATTTCTTGCACGACTTCTTGGGTTCTGTCTAAGCTTGCCGCATCAGGCAACTGTGCAACTGCCACTAAATATTGCTTATCTTGCTGTGGAATAAAACCACCCGGTACAGCATCAAACAATTTAACTGTGCCACCGACAAGTGCAACATAAGCAACTAATACAATGACACTCATACGAATTAGTTTTTGTACCAGCTTTTCGTAGCCATTAGCGCCTTTATCAAACAAGCGGTTAAAAGGTTTAAACAGCCAATTACCGAATACACGGTTTAATAACTTAGTTAAACGGTCTGGTTTTGCATCATGACCTTTTAATAGTAACGCCGATAACGCAGGCGATAGTGTTAGCGAGTTAAACGCTGAGATAACCGTTGAAATAGTAATGGTTAATGCAAATTGCTTATAAAATTGACCAGATAAACCCGTAATAAAAGCCGTAGGAATAAATACCGCACACAGTACAAGTGCAATGGCGATAATCGGCCCTGTTACTTCGGTCATCGCAACTCGGGTTGCTTCAAGTGGTGATAAACCTTGCTCGATATTACGCTCAACGTTTTCAACCACAACGATGGCATCATCAACAACAATACCAATGGCAAGTACCAAGCCGAATAACGATAAGGTATTAATCGATACACCTAACCATTGCATAACCGCAAACGTACCAATCAAAGACACCGGTACTGCAATCAGTGGGATTACCGATGCACGCCATGTCTGTAGGAACACCACGACAACGATTACCACAAGCGCGATTGCTTCTAGTAGCGTTTTGATAACAGCATCGATTGAGCCGCGTACGAAAATAGTTGGGTCATAAACAATGTCGTATTCAACACCTGCTGGAAAGTCTTTTGATAATACTTTCATGGTTTCACGCACTTGATCAGAAAGCTCAATAGCATTTGAACCCGGGCGTTGGAACACTGGCATAGCCAAGGCTGGTTGACCATCTAACATTGCTCTTAGTGCATAGGTGTCTTGGCCTAATTCAAGGCGTGCTACATCACTTAGGCGTGTAAGCTGACCTTGCTCACCTACTTTGATGATCACATTTTCAAATTCTTCTTGTGAGCTTAAGCGCCCTTTTACGTTCATCAGAATTTGAAACTGATTACTTTTCGAGGTAGGTTGCGCACCTAAGCTACCCGCTGCAACTTGTTGGTTTTGCGCGCGTAATGCGTTTACTACATCCATTGCCGTTAAATCACGTGCAGAGAGTGCATCTGGGTTTAGCCAAACGCGCATCGAGTACTGACCACCACCAAACATACGAACATCACCCACACCAGGAAGACGTGCAATTTGGTCTTTGATATACAAATCAGCATAGTTCGCTAAGTAAGTTGTATCATGCGTTTTTTCTGGTGAGTATAAATGCACCACCATGGTTAAATCTGGTGATGATTTTTCGGCTACAACACCTAAACGCTGAACTTCTTGCGGTAAGCGTGGTAGCGCACTGTTTACACGGTTTTGCACTTGGACTTGTGCACGGTCTAAATCAGTGCCTAACGCAAACGTTACCGTTAACGTCATGCGACCATCACTGGTTGCTTGCGAAAACATATACAACATGTTTTCAGTACCATTGATTTCTTGCTCAAGTGGCGTCGCCACTGTTTCAGCAATCACCGTTGGGTTTGCACCTGGGTAACTTGCTGTCACAACAACCGTTGGCGGCACTACCTCTGGGTACTCACTCACTGGCAATTGAAATAACGAGATTGCCCCTGCAATGAGAAAGATAAGCGACAGCATCGCTGCAAAGATGGGTCGCTGAATAAAAAAGTGTGAAAATTTCATTTTGCCCTACTTCTTCGCGACTAGATCAGATTGATTATTTGAAAGAGTGAATGCAATTCCGTCGCTATTTATAGTGACTGTGTTTGGTGAAATAGGCATACCAGGACCAACACGCGCTGGGCCATTTACGGCTATCACATCGTTTTCGTTTAAGCCCGATGTAATCGCTCGTAGGCTGCCGTAACGCTCACCAACTGTCACTAATTTATATTCAAGAACATTGCCTTCACCGACAGTGAGTACAAAACGGTTCTTCAAATCTGTCCCAATTGCACGCTCTGGCACGATTACTTTTTCGCTTACTTTATTGGCTGCAAGCTTAATACGAGCAAATGAACCTGCACGCAGTTGTTGCTCATCGTTTTCGAAAACGGCACGAACACGAAGAGTACCGGTAGTTTCATTAATTTGGTTATCAATGAAGTTGATTTTGCCATTAAAGTTAAAGCTGGTTTCACCCACTTTTTGCATCACAACCGCTTGTTCGCTTTGCGCAGTCACATCAGCGAATGACTGATTCCACGTGCGCTCATCAATATCAAAATAAGCATACATTTGCTGGTTTGAAACAATGCTTGTTAACACACTTTGACCAGCAAGCACGTTGTTACCTTTGGTGATATTCGCACGCGATACAATGCCATCGATTGGCGAACGCACTTGGGTAAATGCTAAATCAAGCTCAGCGGCAGTAAGCTCAGCTTGTAGAGCTAGCAATTGCGCTTCGCGTTGTCTTAGCGTTGATTTACGAGACTCTGCTTGCTCAGTAGAAATCGCTTTACGTTCAGTTAAGCGCTCTGCTCGTTTTGCTTCACTTTTTGCTTGCTCAAGTGCCGCCTTTGCGCTCTCGATTTGCGCTTTTAAGCTATCAACCACGGCAGCAAAAGGACGAGCATCAAGGGTGAAAAGCAAATCGCCTTCTTTAACGCTGTCACCTTCTTTAAAGTTAATTTTATCAATCACACCCGAAACACGTGGCATTAGCGCAACTTCTTGTGGCGCTTCTAAACGCGTTGTATAGGTGTGCCAATTTTGTACTGGCTTTACAAGTACTTGTGCTACATCGATAGGTTGTAAATGCTGTTGCTGCGCTGCTTGGTTGGCTTCTGTGCCACACCCTGCAAGCGTTAAGCTCGCAATGGTCACTGCCACTGCAAGAATAGATTTGTTCATCACGACTCTCCTGTTAATAGATTGGAGACAATGTTACGGAACTAATTAGAGGATAAAAACGATAGATTTTTAAATTCATTAATGCCAGAATGGCACCAATAAAGTTTAAGGAACTGCTATGGATACCACCAGCCGCTTATTAATGTTACTTGAAGTGATTGAACGAGGCTCATTTGCTAAAGCCGCAGAGTCTAGAAATATAGACCGTTCAGTCATATCAAAACAAATTAGCCGTCTTGAAGATGAATTAGGGGTGCGTTTACTTAATCGAACTACGCGTTCCTTTTCGTTAACTGCCGCTGGCGCTGAAATGGTAAAAAAAGCAGCTGAACTTAGAGATTTGCTATCAGATACCGTAAGACTTGCAGAGAATTACCACCAAGAACCCCGAGGTACGTTAAAAATTACCTCATCAAGTATTATTGGCAAACGATATATTCAGCCAGTCATTAATGACTTTCAAAAACGCTTTCCGCAAGTTGAAGTGGAGCTTCGCTTAGACGACAGACTAATTGATTTAGTGTCAGAAGGTTATGATTTAGCTTTTCGCGTTGGCGAGCCAAAAGACTCATCATTCATTGCCCGAAAAATTGCCCGCAACCGTATGTTACTTTTAGCCTCACCTGAGTTTATCGAAACTTACGGTATGCCAAAGCATGTTGAAGATTTAAAAGAGTTGCCTGCTGCGAGCTATTCAAGCCCAAGTAAACGCATTAGTGGTATTCGCTATCGTAATGTCGATGGCGATATTATTGAGCAAAACATTAAAAGTGTCTTTCGTGCAAACGATGCTGAAGTACTTTTGATGAAAGCTATTTCAGGCAATGCTTATGTTCTTGCCCCGGCATTTATTCTTGATGATGAAGTAAAACGCGGCGATTTAGTGCCCATTTTAACCGATATGGAATTACTCGATTACAGCGCCGTGTACGCGGTTTACCCACACAGAGACTTACCAGTAAGAACACGTTTATTTTTTGATGCTATGCGCGAGTACATAGGCAAAGATATTCCAATATGGGAAGAGAACATTCCTGATTTTGACACTATGTACAAGGGTTAAGTCTATATAGCGCTAGCTCGCTTTATTACACCGGGTTAATTGTTGGTTTAACTCATAAGCCGTTACGACTCTATTTCGGCCTTGCTGTTTAGCTTGATAAAGTGCATCGTCAGCTCGTTTTATAAAGCTTTTTAGGGTTTGATTTGGTGTATAGCAAGCAACACCTATACTCACAGTAAGGTTGATCGCTTGCTCGTCAATATTGTGAATTGTCGATGCTAACTGCTCCCTTAATTCTTGTGCAAAATCTAATGCACCTTGAGGGTCGCTTTTTGGTAAAAAAATAGCAAACTCTTCACCACCAATACGAAACACATATCCTTTAGTAATCCTTTGTCTGAAAAACCTAGTCACCTCAATTAAAACGCGATCTCCCATTTCGTGGCCATAGTGATCATTAATTTTTTTAAAATAATCAAGGTCTAACATAAGGATAAACAAACCATGTTTATTTGTTTGTTCAATTTCAAAATAGTGTGTCATTGCTAAGCGATTACCAGCCCCCGTTAACGGGTCAAGTAAAGCTAAGTTTTCGAGCCGCTGTCCATACTCTGCACGACTGTTTTCAAAGGTATGAGACACCGCCCAAATACTGATGTAGGTGAAAGAAAAATTAAGTAAGAAATTAATAGTATTAAGGGGTTCTAAACTAGGTTTAGCTAATAGAATCGCGGCTTGAGTGACAGCGGCTATTAATGAAAGGTACAAACCAACTTGTTTACCTAACAGCAAGTAAAACAAAATAGGTAATGAACAGGTCCAAATAAACAACACGCTTTTTATGTTACTTAAATACGTGCCGAGCGTGATTAAAACCGTTAAAAAAATACATAATGTAACGGATTGCCAGCGATGACCATTGTGATTTCGTGTATAAAAGAAAATATAAAAACAGAACAGGGCGAAAATAACTTCAAGTGCCCCTAATAAAATCATGTTTGTAACAAGTAAATTAAAAACGGCAAAGATACTAGCAAGCACACCCAAGCAAAATCCCATCCATTTCAGAACGTTATTTCGTAAAGCCTGAGTACCTCTCAGTGCGCCGATATCCATTAGATTTCCTGCCGTAATTATAGTAAGCAGATTTTAACGTGATTCACCATAATTAGGAACATTTTATTACCAAACAGTGCATAACAATGCACTTTTTTACCTACAATTGTTAAACATTTTAGCTCCAAAGCAATAAGGGAAATACACCCCAAAGTGCTAAAATGAGTGACCATTGCAAAGCAGCTACCATTGCTAAACTATTTAACAAATTCATTTTACTCAACTTTTCATGAGCAAAAATACGCCATAACCCGTAAGTCATAGCAAACGGTAATATTGTCGTGGCTAATGCTAACAATGCACTGGCAAGTGTAAACTCACCAATATTTAAAAATGATTGAGTTAAAAATAAAGGCAGCGGTACAAAAAGAAATAACGTCGCCGTAAAAGGCAATAATAGAGGTGACGACAAGCGTAATTGCCCCTTAACCAAGCAAATAGCGCCATATACTAATATCCATAGTATGGCGATTACGCCGATGGCGAGGCTGAGCCACATCGGCAGTAACTTCCAAAGACTGGTTTGTTCATATGTTCGAAAACCATCACTGATCATATGTTGACCATTTTCAGAAATATACAGAGTGTGTGAAGGAAATCGCTTTGTTTCTTCACGAAACAAATTACCGCCTGTAGCTAGCAAGGTTTTTTGCTGAGACTGAAATGGTGACAGTGTTAGCGTTTCGCCATTTGAGCTCACTGTTGCAAAATGAAGTAGGCGATCAAAATAGGCAAATCTTTTCATTCTGTTTGGGGAAAGCGTGTAAAACCCTTGCCAATCATCAAGCGCTACTTGCGCTTTTGATGGAGCTATTGCATCGGCCTTATTTACACCAAGGTTGCTAATCAGCATGCTATCAAATTGTTTGTAATTTGCAGTTTCTACATCGGCATTAAAAGAGATAAAAAATGCTTTTTTTTGCTCAGGAAAAAAGCAAAAGTTAGTGCGGTAACCTAAAGTAGAGCCACTGTGGCATTTGCCAACCACATTATGTCGGTCACGTGTAGTGACCCCTAGCGCATAGCCGATATCAGTTAAATTATTTAAGGCAGCTTCTGTTTTAAAAGGCTTTCCCATGCTTGTTAATAGTGTCGGTTCAATAAATATGCGGTCATTAATCTTGCCATCGCCCATTAAAAACTGCGCAAACAAAGCCATATCATAAGCTGTCGTTGTGAACTGCCCTGCCGGTCTTAAAAACATTGGTAACGTGGCTTGGCTAACGCCATTTTCAAAATGGCCCATAGCAAGCGCAGGATCGCTAAACTGCCCGACTTGAGAAACAAAATTAAATGTACTCATGTGCATACCCAGCGGTTCAAGCAAGTGTTTATCTAAGTAAGATTCATAGCGCTCTTTAACAACGGCTTCAATCACCATAGCTAAAATTGCATAACCAAGATTAGAATAGGATAAGCGGCTTCCGGGGCGATTTCTAATACGCAACTGACTTTCAGTAAAGGTTTCTTTTAGAGCCGTATCAGGCTTTGCTTGTGTCGTTAATAATTGCCAAAGCCGAATGTCTTCAAGCCCTGACGTATGATCAAGTAAATGTCTAACCCGAACTGGTGTGTTCAAGGCCCAAGGATTTTGCAAGCCAATATCTGGTAATATTTCAGTAACCGGGATATCCAAGGAGAGTTTTTTATCTGTTACAAGATGCAACACCCCAGTAGCAATAAGTGTTTTAACGATAGAGCCTGTTTGCACCTTATTAGCTGTCGTCATAGGTTTTAAATTCGTAAAGTCTGCATAGCCTTTTGCACCTTGCGCAATTTTATTTGCACTCACTGTTGACCAAACAACGCCTATTAGAGATTCGTTATGCAAAGAGTGTTCAATTTGATTACTTAACTCTATTTCTGACCCAAACTTTTCGTTAGCCAAGGTTTCATGAGATACAAAAAATAATGCCGTTACAGCAATAACTAAAAATTTTACAAGGTGTTTCATGTTTTATTAAACCATTCCTTAGGCAACAAGAAGTTGACCTGCGGCGTATTTACTAACCGCAAGCTAGAAAGTTATTTATTAAAATTACGACTATGAGCGAGGCGTGATTATTTAGTCATTCATTAAATCTGTAACATCATCGATTAGATCATCAAGCTCTTCACGAACATTTCGACGCTGTTTGTCTGTAAGAGTTGGTTTTAAGGCAAGCAGTAAGGTTACGTAGTCATCTAGATTTTTATCGTCAGCTTTGATTAATTCATCACTCATAAAAGCCAAACGATTATTAATGATCACCGCTAACTGTTGATCAAAATCCGCAGGCTTAGTTTTTTGCATAAACAAAGATTTTAAAGCATCTAAGCGCTTTTGTTTGTACTGCATCCAAAGTAAAAATGTACTAATGCGAGTGTTAGATGCTGATTCGATCAGTGCTTTTTGTTCAGCTGATAACTTTGTGCCAAACCACTCATTATAGTTTTCAAGATTTTCATCTAGACGTTCTTGTTTGTGCTGCTCAGCAGATTTTTCTTGATGCTCTAAATATTCTTCATTAATTTTATCTTGTAGTGCCGCTACAAATTCAACTCGTTGTTCATAACTCAATGCGTTTGCTAAATCGATCAATTCTGGTTCTAGCTTATCAACTAGAGTTTGCCAATGTTGCTTTGCTTGGCTGAAATGCTGTTTTAATTGAGCGTGATTAACGTCAGTTTCTAACATTACTTTTAAACTTTCTAAGTCATGTTTATAAAGAGGTAGTTGAGTCTCTCGATGCCAATCACGGCTGGTTTTAACTATATGTTCAAACTTTTCAGCTTGCTCATTGTTTAAGTCAACATAATCATCAATCCAGAATCCTGACAGCCAACCTAAATTGTTATAAGTGAAGCTAGGAGAACAACCAGCAACTGCCAAAAGTAAACTCAATGTGACTAAACACTTTGCTATTTTTTTCATCATACTCAATTTATTAATCTAATTTTAATTAGTACCTTATTAAGTTAACACTGAGAATAAATAATCAGCAAGACCCTCTAAATGAAATTAATTATCATTTAAGTGTTGACGCCCACGTTAATCTAAGTAATAATCGTTATCAACAAGTTCAGGCAGGCTATTAATCTCACAACAATATCAATGCCTATAAGGCTTTGATGGTGTTTTTCTGGATTTGTTCAAGATTTAACACTTGATTGTTTGCGGCTTCCTCGACCCAAGCAGCGACATAAAACGTTACACTTTACTTGCTACATTGCTCATATCGGTGACGGTAGATATGACACTAAAAAGCCCATCATGGGCTTTTTTTATTTCTTTAATTTTTCTGTAAAATCTGTATCTTGTGTCTACTTTTTTAATTATGTACTTGCTATTGCCTTCAAATTGGGCATTTAATACTGTTGGGTCTAAACTAAAAATAATGTTTTGCCCTTTTGCGAGTTTGGCAATGCATTTATCAATATCTAAGTTTGTAGCTGTTGATAACTAACACACATTTGGAGGCAGACAATGATCAAGCCTAACTTGAAATCACTATTGCTTACTAGCGCATTAATCCTCTCACCTTTTGTACATGCTAGCCTAGAAGATGCTCAATTGGCGGCTAATGAAGGTCGCTTTGAAGAAGCATTAAAAGAATACAACTATTTAGCAGATCGGGGCTTTGCACCGGCAATGTATGAACTTGCTAAAATGTACGAAGGTGGTTTTGGTGTACAGCGTAACTACCAAAAAGCAGCTGAGCTTTATCAACAAGCCGTAAAAAAAGTTCACGCTGATTCGATGTTTGCACTTGGAGTTCTTTACCAAGAAGGCAAAGGTGTAAAACTCGACAAAGAAAAAGCTATTTCGCTGTTTGAGATGGCAGCTAAGAAGAATCACCCCGCAGCTCAATATAACCTAGGTGTTATGTATGCAAATGGTGAAGGTGTATTACAAGATTACCGCACTGCACTTAGCTGGTATCAAAAGGCGGCAGCGAATAATTTTACACTTGCCCAGTTTAATATGGCTCTGATGTACTATGAAGGCCTTGGCGTTCCAAAAAACCTAGAGAAATCTTATATTTGGAATACCATTGCTGAATACAACGGCAACATGGATGCAAGCCATAGCCGCAAGCTTGATGAACGCAGTATGTTACCTGCAGAAATTGAAGCCGCAAAAGAAAAAGCTGATGCAATTTACGCAAAAATTCAGGCAGGTTTATATGCCCCTGATGGCCGCTTATAAGCGTAACTACTTGCTTAATTCAGTGATAACCAGTTAGCTAAAAATGAGCTTTAAATGTTTTGTACTTGCGCCTAAGGGCGCAAGTACATCCATTTTAATATCTTAATAAGCCACTTATTCTGCTTTAATAACAAGTGTGTGCGTGGGTTGAATTTACCCGAAACCAAAGTATTGCGCGCATGACTGAAAGTTTTAAACCCTTCAATACCGTGGTAATTACCCATTCCAGACTCACCTATTCCGCCAAACGGTAATTGATCAGCTGTCACCTGCATAAGTAAATCATTAATTGCTAAAGTTCCACTGCGAATAGATTGACTGACTCTTTTGATTTGTTCTTTATTATGGCCAAAAATATACAGGGCTAAAGGTTGAGAGCGGTGATTGATGTAATCTATGACTTGCTGCTCTGTTTCGTAGGTCATAATTGGTAACAGAGGGCCAAAAATTTCATCCTTCATAACTTGCATATCGTCATTCACTTGTGTGATTAAATGCAAACCCATACGATGTTTTAAGTCATCATGTTGATCATCATCAAGTGGGCTAAACAGTTGCGCCCCCTTTTGCTCTGCATCGTGTAGGTATGACTTTAAACGTTGATACTGAGCATCTGATATTATTGAAGTTAAGTTTTTGCCCTCAACACCTTGCTTATAAACTTTTTTATACAGTTCACATAGCTGCAATACCAACTGGTGCTCAAGCTTTTTAGGTACAAATACATAGTCTGGGGCAACACATATTTGGCCTGCATTGTTGAGCTTTCCAAATAACAGTGTTTTTGCCGCCATCTTAATACTTACGTCATCGAGAATAACAACGGGTGATTTTCCGCCAAGCTCTAAAGTAACAGGTGTCAAATGCTTACTTGCTGCTTGCATGACTTTACGACCAACAGAAGTTGAACCTGTAAATAACAAATGAGCAAATGGGATATCACAAAAATTTGCGGCTACTTGGGCATCTCCCTCAACAACAACGCAGTGTTGTGCTAACTCATCAGTCATTATTGATTTGATTACCTGGTTAGTGTGGGGTGTAAACTCACTAACCTTTAACATTACCCGATTACCTGCTGCTAAGGCACTTATCACAGGTACTAAAGATAATTGAATAGGATAATTCCACGGTGCTATAACACCTACGACACCTTTTGGCTGGTACTGAATATGTGCATTTGAAGGCCATAAACTAATACCAACTGCACGCTTTTCGTTACGTGACCATTTAGGTAAACGTTTAATTATGTCGCTAATTGTTTTAACCGTCGGTAATAAATCACCAAGTACGGTATCAAAGGAAGTACGATAACCAAAATCTTTACTCGTTGCAGCGACCAATGCTTGTTCATTTTCAATAAGCCGAGTTTTAATTTGTTTTAACAGCTTAATACGACTGGCGATAGGTAAATAAGGCTGAGCTAAAAATGCCTCATCAAGTTGTTTAAATTGTATTTGCAAAGGTACATCTGTGTCAGTCAAAACGTCATCTCTTTCAAAGCGATTTTATCAACTATAACCAGCAATGCATGTATGGGCAACATTAGTCGTATCAAAAAAAACAGCGCTCACTAGGAGCGCTGTCGGTGGTTGGAAAATGGTTGAGAAGATAATTTAGTTATTAAAAACCAAATACTGCTCCTGCAATTGTCATTGTGACAAGAGTGATCATAACAATCGCAATAATATTCAGCGCAAAACCAGAACGGATCATATCGCGCATTTGAATTTGCCCAGAGCCAAAAACAATCGCATTAGGCGGTGTCGCAACTGGCATCATAAACGCACAACTACACGCAATCGCTGCCGGAATAACCCACACAAGCGGCGTACCAAATACAGATTCAGCTACCGGGCCTAATAGTGGTAAGAAACCTGCTGCTGTTGCTGTGTTACTAGTGATCTCAGTTAAGAAGGTAATTAAGGTAGCCACTGCTAGTACACTTAAAACCAATGGAATTGCACTTGCCCCTTCAATCATATGGGCAATGTATTCCGCAAGGCCTGATGATTTGATTTGTGCAGCCAGTGTTAAACCACCACCGAATAGAAGTAACACACCCCATGGCACTCTAGCTGCGCTTTCCCAGTCAAGAATACGCTCACCATCACCTTTGTTCGCTGGTAACACAAATAATAATAAGGCTGCTGCGATTGCTATACCGGTGTCAGAAATTTTTAAGCCAGAAAGATCAGCCAGTAACGGTCTGAAGATCCAACAAACAGCTGCCAAAACAAATACTATTGCTACACCTTTTTCTGCACGCTGCATAGCACCGAGCTCTTGTAACTGTGATAAAAATAGCGATTTAGTATCTTTACTCGCTGCTTTTGCACATTGTGTATCTACTTTATAAGCAAATTTAGTTAACCAAACCCAGCATAAAATAAGCATAACAGTCGCAAGTGGTACACCTACTTTCATCCATTCGGCAAAGCCAATATCAATCTTATAGCTATCTGATAAATACGCAGCCATAAGTGCATTTGGTGGCGTACCAATTAGCGTTGCAATACCACCGATACTTGCGCCATAAGCGATTGATAATAACAATGCTTTACCAAATTGGTCATTGTCAGGGTTAGACTGTTTAACCAACATAGTAATCGACATAGCAATAGGTAGCATCATTACTGCTGTTGCAGTATTTGACATCCACATTGATAAGAATGCTGTTACTAACATCATGGCTAAAATTTGCAGGCTAGGTTTAGTTCCGGCACGAAGCATAGTGTTAAGTGCAATACGCTTGTGTAAACCCCAACGCTCCATCGCGATTGAGATCAAAAAGCCGCCTAAGAATAAAAAGATCAAAGGGTGTGCATACGGTGACGCGACCCCTTTGATTGCTGCAATATCAGCAAGAGGTGATATTACAAGTGGCAATAATGATGTCGCAGGAATTGGCACAACTTCACTGACCCACCAAGAAGCCATCCAAAATGCAAGGCCTGCGGTACGAAGTGCAGCTACACTCATACCTGCTGGAGGCTCAATAATACAGGTTAATAACATCACTAATGGGCCCAGAAGTAACATTACTGTGCTCATTAATGGGCGTGGCTGTGAGCCATCTTTTGTTTGATTTACTAATGACATACCGACTCCTTAGAACTTGTATTTAAGGCCAATTGCAACGCTGTTGTCTGATTCAAGTTCTAAATCTAAATCAGTATAGAATAAGTATGCTGTGGTTTGTTTATCAAAATTATAGTCAACACCCGCTGTCCATTGTTTACCTTCTTCAGCATGGCGAATTTTTGAGTCATCTTTAACGTATTGCAGTTTAGGTACCCATTTATCAATTGCATAGCTGGCACTGAGTGCATAGCCATTGCCTTCTTTCGTGCCATCTGTTGACTCGCTGCGCTGGAACAAACCCGCAAGCTGGAGGTTTTCAAGTTTCCATGCTGCAACCACACGGCTTGCCGTCAATTTGTTAAGTGCATCGACATGGCTAATAGCAACATAGTAGTCTTTTGATTTTAATGCACGGTCACCATAAATAACCGTTGCCGCAAAACCATCTTCATCGTTGCTACTGTCATCTTTTGGTGCATAAGTCAGCGCAAGTGATGCGCCACCGTATGTTTTTGAGCTATAGGTAATGGTATCGCCGATACGGTCTTGACCTGGGATCAGCTGAGCGATATCTGCTTGTGTTTCGTTAAAGCCGTCTAGTTTACCTTCAGAGTATTTAAAACGAGTGTCGTTACGACCCACAACGACCTCACCAAAATCTCCAGCAAGCCCTAAATAAGTATTACGCGCTGAAAATGGCTCGTTTGTGTCATCGTGCTCAAAGCCTTTTACTTGTACTTCATATTTAAATACCGCTTTAAGCGATTCTGTTAGTTTGTGGCTGCCTTTAATACCAATTCGCGAAAAAGGTGCCTCAATTTGTGTACCTTCGTCAGCATAGCGCATAACGCCGGTATCTGTGTTTGCTATTTGAACTTCTGCTTTACCGTATACAGCGTACTCTGCTGCCATTGCTGAGCCTGTTGTGCTCGCTAAAATTACAGCCGCTGCTACGCGTGTTTTTGTATGAGTGAATATTGTTGTCATTATGCGCCCCTTATTAGGTTCAAATTGTTGTTCCTAACAAGTAAGGCAAGTTAGTTGCCAACTTAGTTGTTTTTATAAAAACTAGTAAATAACAATAAGTTAGATTTATTTATCTATCTAAGACTGGCTTTTATGGGTGGATATCCACACATTTTTAAAAACATGCTGTCACCAGTTCCACCCATTGTGAAGAGTGTAATCTGAGAGGGTTGTTTAGTCTTTGAACATTTCGCGATTAATACCGTATTTGGTCATCTTGTCGTAGAGAGTTTTACGCGCAATTTGTAAGGTGACCATGGTGTCTTTGATGCTACCGTTGTTACGCTCAAGGGCTTCTTCGATGAGTGATTGTTCATAAAAGCTAATTTTTTCGGCTAAGCTTAAGTCCTGAGCAAGTTCGTTCTCATTGTTTGATTCGCTGTATGAGGCAAAGGCTAGATCAGAGCCCAGCAATACAGCACGCTCGGCTTGATTTCTAAGCTCTCGCACATTGCCAGGCCAATCATAAGCAAGTAGTCGTTGTTTTGCCTCACTACTCAACGGTGCCGGTGGTTTATGAAAACGTGTAGCCGCTATTGAGCTAAAATGTTTAAAAAGTAATGGAATATCGGCTTTTCTGTCGCGCAATGCCGGAATACTCACTTTTACTAAATTTAGGCGGTAATAGAGATCGGCTCTAAACTCCCCTGCTTCGACCAGTGTCATTAAGTCTACTTTTGTGGCCGCAACTATGCGCACGTCTAAATCAATGGCGTGGTTATCACCTACAGGCGTTACTTTTCGCTCTTCAAGCACCCTCAATAACTTGACTTGTAAGCTTGCAGGTGTTGACTCTATTTCATCTAAAAACACAGTGCCGCCTTTAGCAAATTCAAACTTACCTTGGCGAGATTGCGTTGCACCAGTGTACGCGCCACTGGCTGCACCAAAAAGTTCACTCTCAATGAGTTGCTCAGGGATAGCGCTGCAGTTTATGGCAACAAAATTAGCCCCAGAACGATTACTTTGATCATGCAGGTAACGGGCAACTAACTCTTTACCTGTGCCTGTTTCACCTTCTATTAAAACATCGGCGGGAGTGTCGATTACCGCATTGAGTAAATGCATCATTTGTTGCATTTGCTCTGTTTCACCTAAAATACGCACACCGGGCGCAGAGGTTTTCTCTACTGCTATTTTTAACGCGCGGTTTTCCATCACTAGAGCACGCTTTTCTGAAGCGCGAGCGATACAATCTAACAACTGCTCTGTTAGTGGCTTTTCAAATAAATCATAAGCGCCAAGCTGCATAGCTTTCACGGCAACAGATACATCAGCAAAGCCGGTAAGAAAAATAACCGGTAACTCGCTATCGAAGGCTTTAACTTGTTCTAAAAATGCCAAGCCATCCATTTTTGGCATGTTTATGTCGCTTAATACAATTCCCTCAAAACGACGACTCAATTTTGAAAGCGCCGCGGTTGGTTCACTAAAACACTGAACTTGATAACCTTCAATCTCAAGGAGTTGCTTTAATGAATCGCGGATCACCGCTTCGTCATCAATAACGATTACCTGATTACAGGTCGCTGCAACTACACTCATGATGGTTCCTTATTTGTTTGTAAGGTTATTATAAATTGTGCGCCGCCTTCAGGGCGGTTGTGCGCAGATAATCGACCGTTAAATGAGTCGATAATTTGCCGTGAAATCGATAAGCCCAAACCCAAGCCATTGCTGGTTTTAGTACTGTAAAATGGCTCAAAGATGTTACCTAACGCGTGTTGATCAATACCCGGGCCCGTATCAAGAATAGAGAGTTTTACGCGGTCATCGAAAAGTTCGAGCTCAAAACTCAATTCGCGATTTTCAGATTCACTCATTGCTTGGCTGGCATTAGTGATCACATTTACCAATACTTGTTCAAACTTAACGCTGTCAACCCACACGGTTATGTGTGCGTCAATATCAGCAGCTTTCACTTCGATATCGTCTTGTTTTAATTGTGCACTGGCAATCATTAAGGCATTTTTTAACATACTTGCGAGGCTTTGCTGCCTAAGTTGAGTTTGCGCCGGTTTACTAAAATGTTTAAGTTGCGCGACAATCTTATGGACACGCTCTATGAGTGACTGCACTAGCACTAAATTTTCACTGGCTTGCTCAATATTGCCTTTGATAAGTAACCGTTTTGCACTCACTAAATAAGTATTCATAGCACTTAAAGGCTGATTGATTTCATGATTAATGCCTGCACTTAATTGACCTATCGTTGCAAGTTTGGCTGTTTGGATCAGCGCTTTTTGGGCTTTTTCGAGCGCTTGAGTTCGCTCGATCACTTCTTGCTCAAGGCTGTGCCTTGAAAACAGAAGCTTTTTATAGCCAGCAAAACGCACCATAGCCATATGAATTAATACCACTGCAATGGCATAAAACACACAAAACCAGAGGAGCCTTGGGATTTGCGCAAGCTCAACATTCGTCACATCCACCAGCACATTAGCTTTAGCATTTATAATATCTATTGTTTCTGTCGCACTGATAAAGCGCGCTTCTTTGCCATCAAGTTGAATACTTTGCTGAGCGGTTTTTTCACTTAATGGCTTGTTGGTGTACATGAGCAAACTTGGTTTATGTGATAAGTATCGGCGTGACTTAACTAAAGCGGCCATTTGTTCATCACTTAGTGTATTAAGTGACTTTAAACGCCAATCGGCGACATCCGACATCACAATCACGCTATCTTCTAGCGCGATATAAAAATGGGTGCTGTCAGATGCATTAAGAAGCTGGCGGTCTTGTTCAAACTTTTTAGCATTCACTTTTAACGTGACAACGGCAATCACTTTGCCCTTCTCTATAACGGGCTCTGAAAAGTAAATGCCCCGCTCACTTGAGCGCATACCTAAAGCAAAATAAGCAACTTTTTCACCTTGCTTGGCTAAATAAAAATATGGCCGAAATGCAAAATTACTGCCCAAAAAGGTGTAATCAACTTGCCAGTTACTACTTGCCACGACCGAGCCTGTTAAATCCATTAAATAAACATCAGATGCACCACTGGCTCGTTGAATATCTTCGAGGTAATAGTTAACAGCCTGTTCGCCAGTACCTTTATTAACCAAAAATGATTTAACCAAATCATTGGCGCTAACTAAGGTAGGAATAGTTTTAAATCGGGCTAACTCGCTTGAAAAATAATGACTTAACTGAGTAGCTTGAACACGACTTTGTTGCTCTGCTTGTTGATAATCGTGAGCGCGTCCAAGGTAAAAAACTAACACAAGCAACAATAAAAGCATTGCACCTGCAATAACTAACTTTTTACTTAATAACGACATTCAAACCTTTGAGATAAGCGCAACTAGAAATTGAACTGGTAGTGTAACGATAAATCTTCAGTTGTACCAGCAACTGCGCCATTGTCCATGCGTGGATCAAACACATTATATTGTTTGCCTAACAGGTTTTCTGCCTTAAGCATTAGCTGGCTTTTGGCATTTAGCTGCCACTTTAAGCTACCGCCTAGCAAGGTATAAGCTGACTGTTTAAAATAGGCACCACTCACCGAGCTCACCTCAACTTTGTCTCGCCACAATACATTTAAACTTAGTTGCCAACTGTCAGATAAGTTATAACTAGTTACTAAACTTGCAAACCGCTTGAAACTTGCATTAATTGGGTCTTCAAAGTATTGAGTATAGGTGCCTGTTACAGAGAACTCTTTATTTGATTGCCAAGTACCATCAAGTTCAATACCGCTGTTTTGGCTATTAAAGGAGTTTGCAAAGGTAAATAAGGCATCATTAGATTGTGTAGGTTCAATGTTTATAAAGTCGTTTAATTCATTATAAAAAAGCACTGCATTAGCTTGTAACTCAGATGTTTGAAAATGCCAAACCAGCTCAGTGGTTTTTACTGACTCAGAGCGAAGTGCCGGGTTGCCTACTGTGACATCATCATTTGAAAAAAGCTCGTTAGTAACAGGTGTTCTGAATGACTCGCCATATTGTAACTTAACGGTATGCTCTGGGTTTATGACATATACACCAGCAAGACGAGGCGAAAGTTTGCTGTCGATGTTGTTCACATCGTCATAACGTGCTCCAACATATAAAGTAAATGCTTTTGTGTAAGGGATTTTTAGTTGCCCATACGCACTATATGTTTCAAAGGTGTATTTGAGGGCCGCAAACTCAGGAAAATCCATAACAGTAACAATACCTTGCTGATAATAGCTAGGATCTATAATTATCAGACCTGATTGGTCGTCGTAATAACTGGTGAGAACTCCAGCTTCAACTTGTTTAGCCTCTGAGTACTCTACTCCTGCAGCAAGCTGCCATTGATTATTAAATTGATAACTCAACTCAGTTTCAAACTTACTATCTGTAGTTTGCCAAGCTGGGCCAACTAAAAAGTCAGGCATATCATCAAATGCAACGATTAAACCTGCGCTAGAAATATTATGCTCAGTGTATAAATAACTTGAGTCAAGCTTTAGCTTATCGTTATTAACCCAGTTATATTTAATGCCAACAAAGGTGTTATCACTAGTATGTTGGTTTTGCTTTGAGTAGCCTGCAAGGTTTAAAAACTCATCGAGTTCTGTTTTGTTGTAACGAGCACTTAGTTTGAGCTTTTTGTAATCGACACCCGCTTCGAGATAAATTGCTTCAAGTGGATCTTTAACCCCTTGCGGGTAGCTTTCACCGTCTTTTTGATCATAAGAAAATGTCGCATACACAGCGGTACTGTCATTAACAGTGCGGTTAAACTGCCCTGTTGCCCCATAGCGACCATTATTGCCAACCACGAGTTGCATAGCATTTCGCTCTTTAGAGGTAACAATATTCATCACCCCTAAAAACGCATTACTACCATAAATCGCTGAGCCTGGACCGCGGATGAACTCTATTTTTTCGATGACTTCAATAGGAATATAAGGCATGTAAACAGAGGCTTTGCCAAATGATGACTCATTAACTCGCTCACCATTGATCATCACTAATACATTACCGCTATCAAGATAAACGCCTCGTGCATGGTCTTTAGGCACGGCGCCAACCCAGTCTCCACGCGTTGATTGCATACCTGGTACGAAGTTCATTATCTCATACGCATTATCGATACCAAGTGCTTGAATTTGCTTGCGGTTAAACACCGTCATAGTAGAAGGAACTGACGACAAGGTCTCAGTAGTTTTAGTTGCCAGATCAACATGTACCTCAAGCAAGTCCTCAAAACTTAAAGAAAATAAGTCTTGTTCTTCAGCTGAATGAGCAACCGAAGAGATGGTTGAAGCAACTACAATTGAAAAAAGTGCTGAACATCTTAATAGCTTCACGCTGCGAGATACCTGTACTAATAGCCCATGCTGCAAAAGCAACACACTGTTTACACTATTAATACAAAAGATTGGCAAGCTTGCAATGTTTTTATAATTTTAGTTGAAGAGTTCTCGGAAGTAGATACAAAAAACCCATTTTAAACTAAAAATGGGTTTTAATATGAAGCTTAATTAAGCTGTTTCAATATTACCTGTACGCTTTGCTTTGATGTACTTATATAAACCAATAAGTGACGCTGCTATCCAGAAAATTTCGATAACAAAACTAGCAAGGTTAAAGTTATAACAAAGACTAATCAGCAACAGAATTGCCCCTGTTAAGTTCATCATGTTATACACAAGGCCGGTTGGCGATGCTTTATTCAGTTGTAATAAAAAGAAAGCACCAACCACTAAGAATGTGCCTGTCATGCCAATAATATCAAATAAAAGTGCTATCACGTGCGTGAATCCATTTTGTTCATGTGTTTATACCCATACAACTGGCCCAATCCATGGGGAGGGTTGTTTTCATTCATTGAAACAGCAAACCGGTCAATAGTATCAGAGCATGAGGAATAAACGAGGATAAATGTCCGTATTTTAAAACCTATTTATGCGTCACCTTACCACCGATGATTTTTAGAGCAGGTGCGCCACGGATCATGGTCTCGCGGGCAAATTGACGTTGGCAGTCAGGGCAAATACCTGTTTCATTGGTAAAGTCTTGGCTAATACGCTCAACAAAGCATTTAACCAAGGCCCCTTTTCCACCTTTGCGGTATTTAAATAATTGGCTTTTACATTGTGAGCAAAAAATATCGACTGTTTTAGTTGGGCCTTTTTTATTTGGTTTAGCCATTAACTACCCGATTTTACTTCTAAAACGCTGATCCTACCATGTTAAGACCACAGTCCCAAAACAAGGCCAATAAGCGAAAACTGTAATATAGAGTAACTTGCATTCACCAAAAAAAGCTTTAATGGACGCTGCTCAAAAATATAACCAATCCCCAAGGCACAGCTAACCCAACATAAACCAATAATAAAGCCAGTACCCACTGCCACTCCTACATTGACGTGCGAGCCAATGAATAAGGATAAACTAAAGGCGATTATGCAGCATAAAATAAAACTACCACCAAAGACTTTAATTGGATTGATACTTTGTAAATCAAGCTCTGTTAAACCACAGCTTTCCATCCAAATTCGCTTAAATAGCCAAGGTGAGTACCACAGCGCGCCTAAAAGAAATGAGGCAAGGCCAGCAAAAAAAATAGCAAAAAAATTAAGTTCTGAAAAATGCATATTGCAAACTCATACAACGAACAGTACTAATTTGACTGTAGTTAAGGATCTGCGATGCAGCAAACCAAAAAGGCTTAGATTTATACCTGTCTACATCAAAATAATACTTTAGGATGTCACTTAACACGCGTTCCCACCAAGGAAACAGCTTGTTTATTGTTGAACTGGTTTTTTTTGTAATTTGCGCTGCAAAGTTCGCCTGTGCATATTGAGTTGTCGTGCTGTTTCGGAAATATTGCCATTATTACTATGGAGTACATGTTGAATATGCTCCCATTCTAATCGCTCTGGCGACATAACTTGGCTCGGCTTTGTATCTTCTAATGATGGGTTTGCTTCAGCGTCACCCAATATTGTTTTGAATAATGAATTAAAATCAACAGGTTTTGGTAGGTAGTCGTCAGCACCTAAACGAATTGCTTCAACAGCACTAGCAATACTTGCAAAACCGGTTAATAGCACAATGCGAGCAGTTGGAAACTGTGTTCTTATCGGTTTAATTAAGGTTAAGCCATTGTCGTCACCGAGTTTTAGATCAACCAAATAGTGGCTCGCATCAACATCGTTTAGTTTTTGCATTGCTTGCTCTTTATTATGGGCAAGCTCACATGCAAAGCCATGTTTTGTAAAACGCCTTGCCAGTGTGGTGGCAAGGTTTACATCATCTTCGATTATTAACAGTTTCATACGATCTTAAGACTTACGGTGGCAATTGCACCCAGCTGTTGGTGATTACATAGCGTTAATGAACCATCTAAACGCTCTAAAGTTACATTTGATAGCAGTACTGCCATACCCATACCGCTTTTGCTAGGCATTAACTGCCCTCCTAGTGCGGACATTTGTTGCTCACTAAAACCTGGCCCAAAATCTCTTAAAGAAAGCGACAGTTGTTGGTTATCTATTTGCCAGTTAGCTTCTATGGTATTTTGTTGGTTTTTTATATTCGCTAAAACTGCATTTTGTAACAAGTTCAAAATTGCTGGTAATAACATAGCATCACTCAAAATGGAGCACTGTGGCGCATCATTGAGCCACTGTAAGCTTTGCTCAGGAAAATGCAATGTCATGGCATCTTCAATTGTATGCTGTAATGTTTGAGCGCTGATCACCTTTTGTGTTTCACCGGTTCTTAAGGCATTTGATAGTGCCCTAAAATGTTCAAGTTGCTGTTTACACTGTGCCAATGGCTTAGCCATTTCTTGCACAATGGGATCATCAGCTTGTTGTTCTTGCAACTCTTCAAATAAAAGCTGCAAATTTGCAAGAGGTGTTGCTAATTGATGCGTAACTTGCGCGGCAGCACCATCGAGTGTTAATAGCTGCTCATGCCTAAGTTGCTGTTCACGGGCCTTTGCAATAGTAGCTTCTCTGGCCCTTAACGTGCTATTTAATGTGCCAATAACAAATGCGATAACAATGGCGCTGATAACAAAATTAATCCACATGCCAATAAAATGATGAGTCATTTGCATTTGGTGCATGGTGTGTTCAGGCATCTTTATCAATAAAAAGCTATAAGCTGCAATTGCCAGCACAGCGGTATAGGCAAGTCCTTTGGCATTAACAGATACCGCAGCTATCATAATTGGTAACAACAATAACGACACAAACGCGTTAGTTGCTCCACCACTCAATGACAAAAGTATCGTCAAAAACAATAAATCAGCAGTTAACTGCATTAATACAGCAGAAGGTTTCGCTTTTGTTACTTTTCGATAAGCAAATATGCTCAACAGCTGAAAAATAGCTTCAATTAGAATAACGGATAGTAAAGGCAGTAAGGCAATTTGATGTTCAAATAAGAAGTACACAACCATTACAGCAATAAATTGCACTGCAATTGCGGCACTTCTTAACACCAGTAAGCGGCTAAGAGCCGGATCAGTTTGCATAGCAGAGGTGTTAATGATTATTCATCATCCATAGAAATTGTAAAAACAGCACATGGCGTGCCTTGATGAAACACCATTTGCCATTGTTTACCGTTAAAACGCCACAATGACATACGAATTGAATAGTTAAATTCTGAGCGAGCAGAACGTCTAAAGGCCGCCTGATAGCTCAATTGCGCTATGTTATCGCTTAGCATACGGCCTTTAAAATGTTGATTGTAAAACTGCGGTACCACCTCAGTCGGCAAACGGGTTAATACTTGGAACTTATTAAAAGACGTGCCATCTGCTGCAATTTCGATGAAGTCATCATCTAGCAAAGCATCAAGTGCTTCTGCAGATTGTCTTACCTCAGGCTCTAACAGCTGCCTTTCGGCATCAATCAAATGATTAAATAAAGTTTCTTTAATTTTGCCGCCCATAGTAACCCTTACTGTTTGAGCACTTTACCGCCCTTCATAACAAAGTTAACTTGTCTAAGTTCACTAATGTTATCAAGCACATTCATATTAACGCTGATAATATCTGCTTGTTTACCAACACTCAAGTCACCTAGGTTATCACTTTGGCCTAATAGTTTAGCAGCTTCAACAGTTGCGGACTTAATTGCCTCTTTAGGTGTCATACCGTATTTAACCAGTAATTCAAATTCTTTGGCATTATCACCATGCTTAGACACCCCCGAATCAGTACCAAAAGCAATTTTCACGTTATTTTTAAGCGCTAACTTAAACGATGCTTCCATCTTAGGCGCTACAACTTCGACTTTATCAGCAATTGCTTTTGGCATATTTGGGTTATTCTGCACTTCTTCTTTTACTGTAGCACCAGCAAGTAAAGTTGGGACTAAATAAGCATCTTGCTTTTTAAATAATTTAACGGTTTCTTTATCTAAAAATGAACCATGTTCTATTGAATCAACCCCTGCTCTGAGTGCCGCTTTTATACCTTCTGTGCCATGAGCATGGGCCGTTACCTTGCGACCTAAATGATGAGCGGTGTTAACAATGGCACTGAGCTCTTCATCAGTAAATTGTTGATTCACACCCGCAGCAGTATTACTTAACACACCACCTGTCGCGGTAATTTTAATCACATCGGCACCACTTTTGATAACATCGCGTACCGCACGAGTACAATCATCAGCACCATCACACACACCCAAGCCACCGCCTTGTGTTGCTTTGGTAATATCACGACGATAGCCATGCATGTCACCGTGTCCACCGGTCGGTGTGATCATGTCTCCTGCAGCAAAAATACGCGGGCCAACAATGTCGCCACGTTCAACAGCTCGTCTTAATGGGAAGATAACTTGATAGCTGCTACCAAGGTCGCGCACAGAAGTAAAACCGGCATCGACTGTGTGCTGTAAATATTTTAGAGAACGAAGTGCATAATCTGCTTCGTATTCAGTTGCCCATTGGTGTGGGTTACGCTTTGCATCACGCTCAAAGGTAACATGAACGTGCATATCAATCAGGCCTGGTAAAACCATCTGATTTTTTAAATCAATAACATCTGCATTACTAAGGTTTAACTGCTGTTTTGTTAAATAGCCTGCTTTAATTGCAGTAATTTTGTTATCGTCAATAACCAGTGTTTGCTGCTCTTTGGCATCTTGCTCAGTGCCTACCAGCATTTTTCCAGCGTGAATAATGGTGGTTTGTGCATTAACCGTAAACGAAGATAATAAGGACAGTACCGATAATGTGCTTATTTTTAAGTTTATTTTTTTCATAATCGCCTCTTTTTTATACTAGGTTTAACTTAAATATCGAACAAATGCCATTATTTGCGACGCAGTAAAGCGTTAAGCTAGTGTTGAGAGGTGATTTTTGGTATAACTTTGAAAAATTTTAACAAGTCTGACCACATAAAGAGAACACATTATGTCTTATGCCCAAATTACTGGCTGGGGTAAATGTATACCACCCGCTAGCATTAGCAACGATGAAATAAGTAACATTGTTGATACCAACGATGAATGGATCACTACACGTACAGGCATTAAATCTCGCCGTGTCAGCCATGTTTCTACTGCTGAACTTGCTACTGTTGCTGCAAAACATGCTCTAGCTTGTGCTGGCGTTGACGGCAAAGACATAGACTTAGTGTTATTAGCAACCTGTACACCATCAACTATGGTGGCAAATACTGCTTCATTAGTGCAAAAAAACATTGGCGCTGTTGGCGCTGCAGCAATGGATACTAACGCTGCATGTTCAGGCTTTTTATACGCTTTACAAGCTGCCACAGCACAAATTCGTGCCGGTATGATTAAAAAGGCCGTGGTTATTGCTGCTGAGCGCATGACTTGGTATGTCAACTGGTCACGTCGAGACAGTGCTGTACTGTTTGGTGATGGTGCGGGTGCCGTTGTGTTAGAAGCCTCAGATACGCCATCAGGCTTACTTGCGACTAAAACAGGCTGTGATAGTGAAGACCGCGATATCCTGCATATTGAGAACTTTGGTAGCGATTTAAATAAATATGAGCCAATTGGTCCATCAAATTTATTATTTGAAGGTCGTGAGATATTTAAGCGTGCAGTTAAAGGCATGAGTGAAGCCTGTGATGACGTGCTAAACCAAGCGCAATTGCAACTTGATGATATTGATGTATTAGTTCCTCACCAAGCTAATTTACGTATCATCCAAGCCATTCAGCAACGCTTAAAAGTAGCTGACGACAAAGTCATGGTGAACATTGCCGATTACGGTAATACCTCTGCAGCGACAATTGCAATTGCAATTTGTGAAGCTGTTGAGCAAGGCCTCATCAAGCCTAACTCAAACATTATGTCAGCAGCCTTTGGTGCTGGTTTAACTTGGGCTGCAAGTTATATTAAATGGGGCGAACGCGTTACACCAATTGCGGTATCTGATGCTGCTCTACCTGAGTGTGATAAAACAGGTCTTGAACTTGTTGCGCCAGCTGTTGCAGCATGTAAAGCGGCAGAGTAATACCCTACACTCATTAATAGAAAAGCGCGGCTTAGTCCGCGTTTTTTTATGAGCATAAAAGGATTCGACCATGGAGTTATTAGGCATACATCACGCTGCAATCATCTGTAGCAACTATGAAAAGTCAAAGCACTTCTATAGTGAAGTTTTAAAACTGCCGATTATTCACGAACTATACCGCACTGAACGTGACTCGTATAAATTAGATTTAGCGCTTCCTGATGGCAGCCAATTAGAGTTGTTTTCGTTTCCTGGCGCGCCACAAAGACCAAGCTACCCAGAAGCTCAAGGACTTCGCCATTTAGCGTTTAAAGTTGCCGATATTGCAAAATCAAAACACTATTTAGAAACACAAGGTATTAGCGTAGAAGAAATAAGAGTGGATGAAATCACCGGGAAGCAATTTACATTTTTTGCCGATCCCGATGATTTACCGTTAGAGCTATATCAACTCTAAATTATTGAAAACGATCTTGTAGATAATTAAACACGGCACGAATGCCCAATGCTTCACCGCCTGCTGGACGACCCGGCAATGAACGAACGTTCCAAGCCATCACATCGAAGTGAACCCAAGGCGTGCTTGGTTCAATAAACTCTTTTAAGTAAAGCGCGGCAGTGATTGCACCACCAAATGGCGTTGAAGCACAATTGGCGATATCTGCTACATCACTTTTTAATAATGCTTTGTATTGATCAAATAAAGGAAGTTGCCAAACAGGATCATGACAGCTTTCGCCTGCATCTATTAATTTGTTCGCAACATCACGATTATTGGCGAAAAAGCCCGGTAATTCAGTACCTAATGCTACTCTACAAGCGCCTGTTAGGGTTGCAAAGTCTACGATTAGATCTGGATTATCGTTTTGTGCTTCAGCAAGTGCATCACACAGAACTAAACGGCCTTCGGCATCGGTGTTATCAATTTCAACAGTGATCCCTTTACGTGTTTTGATCACATCACCTGGTCTAAATGCATTTCTAGAAACCGCATTTTCAACCGCAGGTACCAATACACGTAAGCGAATTGGTAAGTTGGCAGCCATAATTAACTGTGCAAGGCCAATAACATGCGCGGCACCGCCCATGTCTTTTTTCATGTTACGCATGCCAGAACTTGGTTTTAAATCTAAACCGCCAGAATCAAAGCAAACACCCTTACCAACTAAGGTAATCTGCGGAGCATCTTTTGCACCCCAACGTAAATCAAGTAAACGCGGTTTGTTTTCCGAAGCACGACCAACCATGTGAATCGTTGGGTAATTTTGCTCTAATAATTCATCACCCACCCATTCGCTGAACTCACCATCAAAGGTGTCAGCTAAATCAGCCATCACTTGTGATAAATGTTGTGGCATCATATCTGCAGCAGGTGTATTGACTAAATCACGCACTAAATTAATTGCGCTGGCATGCTCAGTTAAACGCTTAATTAGGCTCTCATCAGCAATAGCAAGCTGCGCTCGCGGTGAAGCTTTTTCTTTATATTCACTAAACTCGTACCCACCTAACACAAAACCAAGTGCAACTTGCTCAACGAAAGTGTCATCACCCTGGATTTGATAGCAACCTGCAGGAAGCTTCGTAGATAGGTCGCCTGCTAACCAAAAGTCATTAAGATCATTAACTAAGCAATAAACATGCTCCAATGAACCCGACTCACTATCAGCAATAAGGGCAATGCCTTTATTTTTAAAATCACAGTTTGATAACCAGTTTTGAAGTGATTGTGGTTGCTCAGTTAACCAATCGGTAAGATTTGCTTTTGCAATAAAAGAAAGGGGAATACCCGTTGAAGAATGGCGAATTAATGCACTCATTAAACGACTCGTTATAAAGAAAAGATAACTAAGCATACCAATATCTTGGTACAAAAGGTATAGGCAAAATCAGATTGCCAAACCCAAATCAGTGTTTGTTTTGCTTCTCTTTTTCTTCTTTTTCGACTTGTTGGTCTAGCTCTTTAAGTGACTTATTAATATTGAATGAACTTGGTAATACATCAACACCAACCCACTGCCCTAACTTAACAACAAGGGGGATGGTAATGGGTGCAAATGGCAATACAGCAAATACACCCAAACCTAAGCCTTTCAAGATATCTAAGAATTGTTCATTAGCAGTATGTAACTCTTCTTTACTAGCTAGGCCTTGAGTGTACCGCCTATATATATGAAGCATTTCTTTGGTTTCTTGCTTTTCTTGAGCAAGCGCGATTTTAAGTGCTACCATAGCGCGCTTAAAACGTAATGTTTGACGCTTTTTGGTAATTTTGGCTACTCTGAACGGAGCCCTATGAATAACTTTGTATAATCGCATTTAGGTATTTTCACACAGCATACGAAGTTCACAAAGCATAATTTACTTATATTAGTTTTTGACTTATCCTTAGCACTCTATTATTAATTATTTTTCATTAATTCAAATGGACCAAAAACAACTAAAGGACGAGCAAAAACCAACAAAGCCCGCTTCTGATGAATGTTGCGGTGGTGGTAGCTGTTGCCCATGCGTGTGGGATGAATACAAAGAAAAGCTTCAACAGTGGCAACTACTGAACGATAAGCAACAAACAAAATAGACCGTTCCAATTCCTTTTTTGCCTACATTTCACTCAAAACTTTCTGTTTTTAAAATTTTTTTAGATATTTTATATAAATTTTTACAAAAAAATAAATCACAAAGAATAAATTATCCCCTTAAAATTCATACACATAATCCAAATAAAGTGAATACCAGAATAACCAACACAACCAAAACAACATTAAATTAACAATTTGCAAATTATTTTCACAGTCTGTATAAGTTATTTACACCAATTTAGAGTTGGTGACCTAATCATAACTATTCTAACTGGGGAAGTCAGAATGAAATTCAAAAATAGCGCGCTGCAACAAGCAATTAAATTTGCTTTAGCAACAACAACTGCAGGTCTGTTTGTATCTGGATCTGTAATTGCGGCAGAAGAAGCAACTGAAGAAACAAAGGTTAATAAAAATGTAGAGAAGATTGCGGTAGTTGGTACCCGCTCTGCACCTCGCTCAATCGGTGACTCACCGGTACCAATCGATATCATCGGTGGTGAAGAGCTAGACAAAGGTGGTAACACCGATATGCTTGAGCTACTAAAAGGCTCTGTACCATCTTTTAACGTTCACCAAAACCCAATCAGTGATGCTGCATCACTTGTTCGTCCAGCAAACTTACGTGGTCTTCCTTCCGACAGTACACTAGTGCTTGTTAACGGTAAACGCCGTCACCGTGCATCAGTAATCGCTTTCTTAGGTGGTGGTATCAATGATGGTGCTCAGGGTGCCGATATCTCAGTTATTCCAAGCATTGCCTTAAAACAAGTTGAAGTACTTCGTGATGGTGCAGCAGCTCAATACGGTTCTGATGCAATCGCCGGTGTAATGAACTTTGTATTAAAAGATGCCTCTGAAGGTGGCTCTTTCGAAATTCGTCAAGGCGAATACTATGAAGGCGATGGCGATACAACGCAAATTTCAGGTAACGTGGGCTTACCATTTACCGATAGCGGCTTTGCTAACTTAAGCTTCCAATATAAAACAGCTGACGCGACAAGCCGTTCAGTTCAACGCCCAGATGCTGCTGCACTTAACGCAGCGGGTGTACCAGAAGTATCTTCTCTTGCGCAAGTTTGGGGTGCACCTGAGGTAGATGACGATATCTCGATCTTCGGTAACATCGGTTTAGATATAAGCAACACAGCGCAATTCTATATGTTTGGTAACTACTCTGAGCGTGATGTACGTGGTGGTTTCTACTATCGTAACCCACATACTCGTCCGGGTGTTTATTCAAATGATGGCGGTGAAACACTACTTGTTGGTGATTTAACTGGCGATATGAGCGGTAACTGTCCTACCGATATCATGATTGATGATAACGTTTTAGATAACCAAAGATACATCGATCTAGTTGCTAACAACCCAGATTGTTTTGCGTTTAACGAAATGCTTCCGGGCGGTTTTACACCTAACTTCGGTGGTAACATCACAGATACTGCATTAACAATTGGTACTAAAGGTGAAATCACATCTGGTTTCCTTGAGGGTGCATACTATGACTTAAGCGGTACAGTTGGTTACAACGAATCACGCTATTTCATTTATGACACAATCAATGCGTCATTAGGCCCAGACAGCCCGCGTGACTTTAGCCCTGGTAAGTACTCACAATTAGAGAAAAACTTTAACGCTGATTTATCAAAAGGTTTTGACTTTGGTTTAGCGTATGACGTTAACGTTGCTGGTGGTCTTGAATGGCACGAAGAAACGTTTACAGTTGTATCTGGCGACGTAGCTTCATTTACTGCGGGCCCACTAACAGAGCAAGGTTTTGGTATCGGTTCAAATGGTTTCCCTGGTTTCAAACCATCTGATGCAGGCGAATATACACGTCGTAACTATGCAGCGTACGTTGATGTTGAAGCACCATTCACTGACGACTTCCTAATGGGCTTAGCGCTACGTTATGAAGATTACGATACATTCGGTTCAACAACTAACTATAAGTTAACTGCTCAATACCACTTAACTGAAGACCTGAATATTCGTGGTTCAATCAGTACTGGTTTCCGTGCTCCTACAGTTGGTCAAGCTAACGTAAGTAACGTACAAACTAACTTAAGCAGCGGTGTTCTAGTTGACTCAGCACTATTACCACCAACAAACCCAATTGCTGTGCAATTAGGTGGTACAGAACTTCAACCTGAAGAATCGCAAAGCTACACTTTTGGTGCTGTATGGACAATTGGCGACTTATTCTTCACTATTGATTACTACAACATCCAAGTTGATGATCGTATCAGTCAATCAGACAAAATTGAGTTGAGCCAAGCAGACAAAGACACGCTTGAAGCGGCTGGTGTACCAAACGTACAAAACTTAGCGCAAGTAAGCTTCTTCACAAATGACTTTGATACAACAACACAAGGTGTTGACGCTGTTGCAAACTATTCAACTGAATTATTAGGTGGTAGTTCAACATTCAGCTTAGCGTATAACTGGAACGACACTGAAGTAACTAAGTCGAGCCCAATTACAGGTGAATTTAAAGTAAGCCGTTTAGAAAATGACTTACCAAATCACCGTGCAACGCTTAGCTGGGCACAACAGTGGGAGAACTTCTCTGCATTTACACGTGTTAACTACTATGGCGAATACCAAGGCGTTCACGTAGATTACGATGCAACAGCTAAAACAGCTGATGCAGCAGTAACAATTGATGCAGAAGTTACTTACTTCCTAACTGAAGAAATTAGCTTGTCAGTTGGTGCGACAAACTTATTCGACCAAGAAGCAGAAAAGCTTGATTTCTTCGACCGTACTGGCATCCCTAATAACAACTGGGGTGGTAAATACTACGAGACTTCACCATATGGTATTAACGGTGGCTTCTATTACGTGAAAGCAACATATACTTTCTAAATAGAGGTGCTTTCTAGGTTGAGAGATCAACCTAGAGAGTCTATACCCCAGACTTTTCTGGATATTTATAGTTAATCAAGGCGAAAGACATTTCGCCTTTTTCGTTTTATAGTAAATAAAAATAATAAACATCGCCCCATCATTATGCTGTTAGAAAAAGCGAATCAACTACTTGCTGAAAACAAACTAAAAGAAGCAGAGTTTCATTTTAAAACGATTCTTGATGCTGAACCCGAAAATGGCGAAGCATTATTTGGTTTAGGGCGAATCGCTCTGCGCCTAGAACGCTATGATGCGGCAGTATATCTATTACAGCGAGCTTGCGAGCGACTGCCGCACATGCTCGAGCCACTGCATGCCTTAGCGGATGCTTTTAATGGCGTTCACTCACCGCAAGATGCAGTGACTGTACTTGAATACGCAAAATCAATTGCCAGCCATAACCCTGAACCACATTATTACTTAGCCCAACACTATTTGACTTATGGCGAACTCGATAAAGCCTTTAACATCTTAAAACATGCGCTAACTATGGGTAACTACCCTGTAAAAGCTTATATTTTATTTGAGTTGGTACAGTTTGCTCGGTTTAACAACGAACAAAACTACATAAACGAACTCCACCACTTCTTAACGTTAACCGATAACGTCCGCTTAAAAATGGTCTGTTACTACGCCCTCGGCAAGAGTTACGATGTACTTGGTGATACACAACAGGCGTTTGATTATTACAAGCTTGCAAATAAGTTTCAGTCTAAATTGACGCAATTTAAAACCGCTGAGCTAGTTCCATTTTATCAACGTGTTATTGAACAAAGTCACGCCCAATTAATTGCCTCACGCGATAAAACTTTTAAAGGGACAGTTACACCAATATTCATAATTGGTATGCCACGTAGCGGCTCTACACTCATAGAGCAAATGCTAACAAGTCATAGTGACTTTGCGAGCCTCGGAGAAGATGCCAGTATCAGTAATCAGGTTGTTGCTTATATTGAACAAAAAACTCAGCGCCCCTACCCTGATTGCTTAGCTGAATTAGATCAAGGGCTTATCAACACAGCCCGAGATATTTATATTGAACGCTTAAAGCAAGCACCAGTGGTGCGCCCCTTTATGATCAATAAGCTACCTTCAAACTATCAATCACTTGGGCTAATTTATTTATTGTTTCCAAACGCTAAATTCATCAATATGCAACGGGATTACAATGCCATTGCTTGGTCGGTGTTTAGCAACTACTTCGCAGAAAATGAGCCCTACTTTTGTTCTCTACCCGAGTTTAAACAATACTATGATTTATATCAGCAGTTAATGGCACATTGGCACAACGTAGTGCCAGAAGCTATTTTTGATTTAAGCTATGAGGAACTAGTGAGTGAAAGCGAACAAACATTAACAGCATTGTGTAAATTCTTAAACATTGAGTATAACAAGCAATTTTTAACTTTTTATAAATCGAAAAAACCAGTGGCAACGCTCAGTAAAACGGCTGTAAGACAGCCGCTTAACGACAAAGCAATTGATAAATATAAACGCTACGAGAGCGCTATGCATACGCTTATGAATGAGCCTCAAACCAGTTCAGCAGATCAACAAACTGATCAAAACGCGCCTGTGGGTGAGTAAGCATATTTATGTGATCATAATCGACCTTATGACCAAACTTACGGCCATAAATGGTCATGGTTTGCTTGCCTGTGCCCGACTCTTCCATAAACTTTGCAATATCAATTGGCTGACATAGTGCTTTATCTTTGACACCCGCAACGTGCATGATAGGTGGTAGCGCTTTATCGGCTAATGCTTTGGCGTAATCAAAGCCATCATCGGTGTCGACCCAAGGTTTACGTTTAGCCCATTGCATGCTTTGGTAATGCGATTTACGGGTTTCATCATCACTGCCCCATTTCAGTTTTTTAGCCGGCACAAAACCATGCTTACGGGCAACTAATGGCGCCAAGCCATACCAAATTAAATTACCTTGAATATACTTACTCGGATGATGATTATACAAAGACCGTTTAGAACCAAAATAGCCGCAGGCTTTCACATCATCAATCAACTCGGGAAAACGGGCAAACACACTGTTCATCAACACCCCGCCCCATGAGTGAGCAACCCAATAACGGGCAGGCTCGCCTTCAAGCTGTTTAATTTTATCTAGAAATGCAGGAATATCTTCTAAAATAGCCTCAGTCTGACCATACTTTGCATGCTTTGAAATCGCAGGTTTACTCTCACCACGACCGCGCAAATCAGCTACATAGCATACATAACCATGCTCAGCTAAAAATGGCGCCAAGCCTTTATTGCTGTGGGTGTAAAAGATTTTGCCATTTTCAACGGCACCATGCATAAAAAACACCGCAGGGCCTTTCGCATCGGTCTTACTGATACGACGTAAATGTAGAGTTTGGCTTTCGGCGAGTTTAATAAACACCGATTCTTGTTTAATCGTCACGTTTGACCTTTTTATTCTTATAGACTCATCGTACCAGTGTTAAATTACGCCAGTCTCTTCAGCAAAGCAAGTTTTTGGCTTGGCGATTGCCATTCAAAATGAGAATCTCAGGCACGATGAAATTTTTGATTAAAGAATAACACCAATGCAGAGCCATTATTCATTGATATTAGAAGTTCGACTTGCAGAAGCCTTTGGCTAAATGAGCGCTAATAAAAAGGCTATGAAAAAGTGCTGAAGAAGTTTGTTTGGTGATTTCTATGATTTCGGGGCTAATGTCTTTATAGATAAAGATACAAAATTTTATGTAGGAAACACCGAATAAATGCGAGGGCATGCCTAACCAACAAACATTTTTCGTGGGCTTCACTTATAAGTTCTAGTAATCATGATGCACAATAAAGTAGGCATTATAAGATTTATTGCTTGCTTTATTAGACATTATTTAGGTTTATTAATGTCTCTAAGCGATCAAAGTTTGGTATTTCCTTTACTAACCAGTAACGATTATTTCTGACGAAAAACTTTCTCTAGTAGGCTTAAAGACCTTCATCAAGGTTATGGAACAATGAAGCATTGAACCGAAAAGTAAAAAGGGGCAATTCGAGTTGTCTTTTTTAATTTAATAAAACATGAATTAACTTATATAGTAGCGGAACCGAGTCACTGTCACGAAACCCGCTTAACTTAATTTATTATAATACGCGGCCGATATATGGAGAAATATCAATGACCCTCACAGACCTTTTATGTATCTCGTAGTAATCTCTGACTACTTTAATCGCTGAACCGTACTTATCTGATATACCTTTGTATATTGTTGGTTGCTTTGATAACACACTATTTAAGGCTCTTCTCCCGTTCAAGAATTTCAGTGGATAATGAGTATCTACTACATAGAGATTTTTTGCCTTTTCAGTATCATATTCCGCAAGTTCATAGAAATCTTTAAATAACCCATTCTGCCGTATTGACTCAGCCCCACCTTTCCAATCGATAAACTTGAATTCAGCTACTTGAAAGTTTGTTTCGAGATCAAATTTTCGACCGGTATTTCCCGCACCTAAAGAAACACTTTGAACAACTTCCCCTTTTTTTAGAATATCTTTAAGTGAGTGCAATATTCCTGAGGCATGAATATGATCTTCCCCTGCAACTTTCTTTACAGCCAAGGCTGAAGCAACAAAATCATCATCTATTTTTCTCTCAGAGCAATACTCTAATGACTCAGAAGCGCTAGCGCCGATAATGTCATCTTCAAAGCGAGAAAGACTTTTAGTGAGAGAATCTCCTTGAAATTTACTAATTGCTTCAATTGCAGTTTCAATGCTCATTTGTACCTTTTCGCATAATGAAATTAATCCGTATCTATACTCACATTACTGCTATTACGAAAAGTAAGTCAAATGATCCTTTGGTGAAGTTTGTGTTCAATAGGCCGAAACAAAGAATGGGGCAAAACGAGTTATATTTATAACTCGTCAATGGACAAAAGCGCGTTAGAGTATTTATTCAGTAACGCCCTGTTAATGGGCGGTGCCCGAATGGCAGCATTACTACAACTGGCAACGGGCACATGGTTCATTCAAGGGAAAAACACCAATGGATATTGTCTGTGAACGACTAGAACAGACTCCTTTTTGGGAAGAGGTTCACGAGGATTATGTAACTGAGAATGAGCGCATTCTACTATCAAATTATCAACGTGACCTGCAACTGAGAAAAGTGAAATGATGTCTATGAATCACACAAATTAAGATATATTTAAGTCAAATTCGCCATATAATGACTTAGAGAATCCATCAATTCCAGGATAAAGTGTTTCACTTGTAATGTTCATTAGCTTTAATTCTTTACGTATTTCATTATGTAAACTCTTAGGAATCCTAACTTTCAATAATGCACATTCATCTTGGAGCACATCAAGTACATCAACATAACTATCTATTACCCTACTTTTTGGTAACTCTTTTTGAAAACGATTTACTGTTAGTGACAAGTTATATTCAAATGATTGTCTCCCTTCAAAAGGTACGGCAAACAATCCTTGTTGTCTGGATAATCTTTCATGGATATTGAAAGGCTCAACTAGCATTACTAAAGGGCTTAAGGTTTGTTCTTTAAGTGCATCATTGCAATACTCCCTAGTTCCGAATTTATTCTCATCATCCAGCCCTCTCCACTCTTCAGTTTCTAGTCCTTTCTGTTTAACCAAATTTTTATTAAGACAGTAGACGGAAGACTCTTTAAATGATTGGTCTATTGAAAAAAATAGTGAAACATAATAAGAGTATGAAAAATCTAATAACCTAGTAGGGCCACCATGATGTTGAATTAAAGATAACCACTCCAAGATATTTTCTTTTTCTGGAAGTTTATCCAAATAATGGACGGCTCTTCGTTGAAACTTATCTATGATATTTTGCTCTACTTGAGGAATACGTCTAATATCGGTAGTATTGATTTTAGCCCCTCTTTCAAGGGTCGTTTGTAAAGACCAGTCACTATCAGCCTGCCCTCTAAAGACCCACCCTTCAATAATTTTAAATAATTCTAAACAGTCGCTCCAAGAGTCTACGGTGTACTCACAGAATATATTTTCACTATGTTGATTCATCTACTCTTCTTTTTCTTTATTATTTATAAAACTTTACAGTATAGGGGAACACTAATACCTAACGCCTATGGGCGCAAAATGCTTGGCTAAAATTAGCGACGAAGGAGTGCTAGCCAAGCGTTTTGCGTCCTTTTGAGTAACTTGTTATAAGCCATTAATTCAATCTAAAGACTCAGAAACAGCTACTTCTGCCTCTATGATAGCTCGATGTGCCTTTAAGCCAACATTACTAGAATAAAAATCTGCTGCAATCTTTAACTCTTTGGCTGTTAATAACGAGAGAAGCTTTGTTCTAAATACAACTTTAGCTGCATTTACATTGATAGGATCAGTCATTATTTTTGAAGGCATAGACTCGATAAAAATTCTTTTTTGATTTTCAGGTAAATCACTCAACGTTTCTGAAAACAATTTTTCAGGACTGATATTTATTTCACCACCAAATGAACTTAAGATTTCTTCCATTCCAAGCGCGACATAGAGTCGTTCGAATTCTTCGTTTGCATCAAGCTTAGGAGGAGTCGAAGAGCATGCGAATAGCGAAAGAGACATTAGCAGTAAAAGAGTTTTTTTCATCATCATCCTTAATTTAGTGCCAAACTAGGTGGCTTATAACGCCGCAAATAAACGGCAAAAATTAGTTGGCTATAATTTGTGAGGAACGAGCAAAGCCAACTGGTTTTTGTCCGCCCTTTTGATTTGCCTTGTTAGGTATACAAATGCCTTACGAGGGCAAACAAAGCTAATAAAATAAGTACAATAAACAGTAGTTGGTGGACTAAATAAAAGCTCTTTCCCGCTTTTAAACGAACACTTGAAAAATACGCTTGCTTATAAACAAACCCGAAGGCAAGCACAACCAAAAACATGACCAAGATAAGAGCCAAAGCGATCAGCTTGGTAACAAATGGACTTAGAAAATTTAAAAAGCTTGAGCCTGCTAATGCAATAAACATAGTGAGAATTGCTGTCTCAAAAAAGGCTTTAAATTTTACTTTTGATTTTTCCAATCGCACAAATACTCAATGTATACCTAACGCCCCATTCAGGGGCTTTTAATAGTTGGCTAAAATAACGAACGCAGTGAGGAAAGCCAACTGTTAAAAGTCCCGCACTGCAATGGCTTGTTATGTAGCCGACTTCCACATACTAACAATTTCTTCATACTTTTCGTCAACCAACTCTTCATCATCGGGGCACGAAAATAAAACTACTTGAAGAGCATTGTACGAGTTTGGAAACTTTGAAAGTTTGACCATAATCTCCAGTGCCTCGTTGTCAGTTAGCTCCTCTTTATTAATATATGAGAGTGCAGCAGGTTCAACGATTTTTTGTACAGGACTAGAAAAGGACTCTTTCCAGAAATAGTACATTTGTAGGTGCTTAGCTTCTTCGATTTTTTCTGATGCTGGCACTCTACATATTTCGTGCAGCACCATGAAGGGAGCGTCACCACCAATCTCGATAGATTGCTGAATAATTCGTTTCCATTCACTTTCATTGTGATAAGGAAAATTGCAATCAATACTGTAATAAAATTCTTCGTAGGTCATACAAACGCCGATCTATCCTTGGCTACATAACGCCCCAATCAGGGGCTTATAACCGTTGGCTAAAATTGTGAAGCGAAGCGGAACTCAGCCAACTGTTAGAAGTCCCTGTCTGCATTGGCTTGTTATGTTTTCTTATACACATAGAACCTAAATATCATTGCTTGGGACAATGCAGTCAAAGCAAATAATACAGAGTCCTGATTTTGAACGAAGTACAAAATTAAGCTAACTAAGATACTAACTGCCACATAGATCTTGAAGGAAGCATTTGCATATTTAGAAATTACCCAATGAACAGGAAAGCCAACACATAGCCACCCGACCAACGATACAATTAAATAGACACCCAGAAAAAGTAAACTTGATAAAAGTAAGCCAGCTATATCACTAGCAGTAGTAGGGAATGAGCTCATAACCAGAGTTATTACAATTATTCCTAAGGCGACCCATGACAAGCTTTTAATTATTGCGCTATCCCAGCTTCCTAAGTTCACCATTCCTCCTTGAAAACATAACATTTTAGTATTTATGCGACACGCAGTTTGTGTTGCATAATCGCTTGTTGGACTGAGGCGCTACCTGCTCGGTGTGTCAGAGTTGGTGCTATTTATGCTATGGGAATTTGCTTTTTAGAGG